>CALKYK010000403.1 GCA_938003715.1 uncultured Gammaproteobacteria bacterium | reverse complement strand
CGAGGAAGCCGATGCTGCCCGAAAAGTCCGGCTGGTCGGCGAGGAAACGCTCGGCCGCCACGAGCATCGCTGCCAGGCCGCCCTTCATGTCTGCCGCCCCGCGGCCGTAGAGCCGCCCGTCGCGGACGACCGGCTCGAACGGATCGCTGTGCCATGCCGCTGTCGGTCCCGGCGGCACGACATCGGTATGTCCGGCGAAGCAAAGAAGCGGCGACGCCGATCCTCTCCGTGCCCACAGGTTGCTGACGCCGCCGGCAGGCATCGACTCGCAGTCGAACCCGGCCGCCTCGAGCCGCGACGCGATAAGAGACTGGCAGCCGGCGTCGTCGGGGGTCACGGACGGCCGGGCGATCAGTTCCGAGGCGAGCGAGACGACCGCCGCATCCGCAGCGATGGGCGCATTTGTCATGAAGCCGCCACGATCCCGGCGATGCGGGGTAAAACCGGGCACCGTTGGCGATAAACGCAATAAAGACAAAGGGTTACATAAACCACGACTTGCAATATTCTCGTAACATTCGGCCGCTACAGTGCCCGCATCGAACGAGTTTGAAAAGATCCGAAGGACAGCGAGTGTCAAAGAAAAGCATGAGCGCCGTATGGCTTGCAAGCATCGTCGGCGGCCTGGTAACGGCCGGCGACGTGCACGCGCAGGCCGGGCGCGATTACGTCTACATCGTCGGATCGTCGACGGTCTATCCTTTTTCCACGGTCGTCGCCGAGCGCTTCGGCCGAGGCAGCGACTTCCGCACACCAAAGGTCGAAGCAACCGGGTCCGGCGGCGGCCTGAAGCTGTTCTGCGACGGTATCGGCGTCGACTACCCGGACATCGCGAACTCGTCACGTGCCATCAAGGCCTCCGAGGTGGCGAACTGTGCCGCAAACGGAGTCGACGAAATCATCGAGGTCAAGATCGGCTATGACGGCATCGTGATCGCGAACGCGACCGGTGCGGAGCCGATCGCACTTACCCGCAAGGACATCTTCCTCGCTCTGGCGAAGCACGTGCCGGGGCCGCGCGACGGCGACCTCATCGAGAACCCGCATCGCACCTGGCGAGACGTCAATCCGGCGCTGCCGAACCAGCAGATCGAAGTGCTCGGCCCGCCGCCGACCTCGGGAACGCGTGACGCGTTCGTCGAACTGGCGATGGAGGGTGGCTGCCAGGCGATCGACTGGATCAAGGCTCTGAAGTCCAGCGACGGTGAGCGCTACAAGGAGCTTTGCCACACGATTCGCGAGGACGGCGCGTTCATCGAAGCCGGCGAAAACGACAACCTGATCGTGCAGAAGCTCGAAGCGAACCCCGCAGCATTCGGTATTTTCGGCTTCAGCTTCCTGGACCAGAACGGCGAAAAGGTGCAGGGCGCCACGGTCGACGGCAGCGAGCCCACGTTCGAGGCGATCGCCGACGGCGACTACCCGATCTCTCGTCCACTCTACTTCTACGTCAAGAAGGCGCACGTGGACGTGATCCCGGGGCTGCGCGGCTTCCTGCGCGAGTTCACGAGCGAGCGGGCCTGGGGCGAGGAAGGATACCTGTCCGAGCGCGGCCTGATTCCAATGCCGGACGAAGAGCGTTCCGCGGTGGCTGCGGCCGTGATGTCGCTGACGCCCCTGCGAATGGCCAGGGAATAGCGGCACGCATAACACGAGCAAGTCACGCGGCGCGGCGGGTCTCGAGATCCGCCGCGTCGACTCGATTTGACGAGGCGCCTTTTTGCGTCAAGGGTCAGCCAGCTGCATGCAAACAACAACACTGATACTGCTGCTCGGCGCGATGACTTTCATCGCCTTCTATCTCGGCCGGTCCCGGTCCCTGGCGACGGTGGGCGGCGCCGCAAAACTAGCGAAACTGCACTCGCTGCCCGGCTACTACGGCTACTACGCCGCGATCTGGGTCCTCCTGCCGTCCCTGGCCCTGGTGCTGCTGTGGACGATCGTCGAGCCGCGGGTCATTGTTGCGCTGATCATCAAGAGCCTGCCGCAGGCCGAACAGGATCTGTCCGCCGGCGAACTGAACCTGCTCGTCAACAACATTCGCAACCTGGCGACCGGTGACGTCGTCTCCGGCGACATCAGTGTCCTGCTTCGCGAAGCATCCGTGCGGTTCCAGGAGCTGACCGCGACCAGCCGCCAGCTCCTGGTCACGCTGACACTGGGATTCGCGGTATTCGGCGGTGCCTACGCGTATCGACGCATCGCCCCCGGCTTCCGCGCCCGCAACCGCGTCGAGCAGGTGGTCAGCGCATTCCTGATCGCCGCCTCGAGCATCGCCATCCTGACGACGATCGGTATCGTGCTCTCGGTGCTGTTCGAGGCGATCCGCTTTTTCCGCGAAGTACCGGTGACTGAGTTTCTGTTCGGGCTGACCTGGAGCCCGCAAACGGCGATCCGCGCCGACCAGGTAGGTTCGTCCGGCAGTTTCGGCGCCGTGCCGCTTTTCACCGGTACGCTGCTGATTACCGCCATTGCGATGTTTGTCGCGGTTCCGGTCGGGCTGATGACGGCTATCTATCTCGCGGAGTATTCGACGCCGCGGATTCGCGCCATTACGAAGCCGATACTGGAGATCCTAGCAGGCATCCCGACCGTGGTTTACGGCTTCTTCGCGGCGCTGACCGTGGCGCCATTCGTGCGTCGCGCCGGCGAGGCGATAGGCTTCGACGTGGCGTCGGAAAGTGCGCTCGCCGCCGGGCTCGTGATGGGCATCATGATCATTCCACTGGTGTCGTCACTGTCCGACGACGCCATCAACGCGGTACCACGGGCGATGCGGGACGGCGCGCTCGCGCTCGGCTCGACGCGCTCGGAAACGATGCTGCGCGTGCTGCTGCCCGCCGCGCTGCCGGGCATCGTCGGCGGCGTCCTGCTCGCGGTCTCGCGTGCAATCGGGGAGACGATGATCGTCGTGATGGCCGCCGGTCTCGCCGCAAACCTCACCATCAATCCGCTGGAAGCAGTCACCACGGTTACGGTGCAGATCGTGACCCTGCTGGTCGGCGACCAGGAATTCGATTCGGCGAAGACGCTGGCCGCGTTCGCGCTCGGCCTGGTGCTGTTCGTCGTGACGCTCGGCCTGAACGTGATCGGCTTGAAGGTCGTGCGTCGCTACCGGGAGGCCTACGACTGATGGCACACGTGGACGCGGAACGCACGAAACGCCTCGTCGAGGCGAGCCTGGGCGCCCGGCACCGGCGCGAACGCCTGTTCCAGGTTGCCGGCTTCCTGGCGACGACGGTCGGCGTCGTGTTCCTCGCGATATTCTTCTGGACATTGATCGCCCAGGGCTACAGCGCTTTCGTGCAGACTTTCGTCAAGCTGGACGTCGAGTTTTCCGAGTCCGAACTCGCGCCGGCCGGTACGCTCGACCTGCAGTACGCGAATTTCGACGCGCTGGCACGAAGCGCGTTTCGTGAGTATTTCCCCGACGTGACGGGTCGCAGTGATCGCCGCGAGCTGAACAAGCTGCTCAGCGTGGGCCCGAGCTACGCGATTCGCGACGCGATCGAGCAGAACCCGGACCTTGTAGGGACCACGGTTTCGATGTGGGTTCCTGCCGCGGCGATCGTCGACATGCTGGTTAAAGAGAACATCGACCGGAACCTGCCCGAATCGCAGCGGCCATTGACGGACCAGCAGATCGCTTGGGTCGACCGGCTGATCGAGCGGGATGCGCTGGACACCCGCTTCAACACGGCGCTCTTTTCGAATGGTGATTCGCGCGAGCCCGAGCTGGCCGGCATACGCGGTGCCTTGATGGGTTCCTTTTACATGCTGCTGATCACGATCGCCCTTGCGTTCCCGATCGGCGCCGCCGCGGCCGTCTATCTCGAGGAGTTCGCACCGAAAAATCGCTGGTCCGACCTGATCGAAGTCAATATCAACAATCTCGCAGCGGTCCCGTCGATCGTGTTCGGCCTGCTTGGCCTTGCCGTATTCATCAACTGGATGGCCATCCCGCGATCGGCGCCGCTGGTCGGCGGCCTGGTGCTGTCGCTGCTGACCTTGCCGGTCATCATCATCGCGTCGCGCGCCGCGATCAAGGCGGTTCCGCCGTCGATTCGCGAGGCGGCCTTCGGTCTCGGGGCGTCCAGGGTCCAGGTGGTCTTTCACCACGTGATACCACTGGCACTGCCGGGCATGCTGAACGGCGCGATCATCGGCATGAGTCGCGCACTCGGCGAATCGGCGCCGCTGTTGATGATCGGCGTGGTCGCGTTCATCGTCGACGTGCCGTCGGGATTTTCCGACCCGGCCACCGCGCTACCGGTGCAGATCTACCTCTGGGCGGACAGCCCGGAGCGCGCGTTCGCCGAGCGCACGTCGGCTGCCATCATCGTGCTGCTCGGCTTCCTGCTGTTAATGAACCTGGCAGCGATCATCATGCGCAAGCGCGTCGAAAGGCAGTGGTAAGGGGCGCGATTGCGACCCCGGGAGTTCTGTAGAAGAATGGCAGCAATGACCGAATCGAGTGGCATGGATGAAGCGACCGCGGCTGCGCCGGCGGTGAAACCGCAGGCACCGGCCAATGGCAAGGCGGGCGACGGGCAGGTGGGCAGGGGCCGCGATGCCGCGCGGCCGGACAAGGATGCGCGGCACTCGGCGTTGACCGGCAGGACCGTCGGCCAGGTGCGTTGCGAGAACCCGTTCATCGTCGCCGAAAACATCGACGTCTTCTACGGCGACAACCACGCGATCAAGGACGTGACGCTCGAAATCGGGCGTAACCAGGTGGTGGCCCTGATCGGTCCGTCGGGCTGCGGCAAGTCGACGTTTCTGCGCTGCCTCAACCGCATGAACGATTCGATCGATATCGCTCGGGTCACCGGCACGATTACGCTGGACGGCCAGGACATCTACAGCCGGGACCTCGATCCGGTCGTGCTGCGCGCCCGCGTCGGCATGGTCTTCCAGAAGCCGAACCCGTTTCCGAAAAGCATATACGACAACGTGGCTTACGGGCCGCGTATACACGGCCTCGCCGCCGACCGCGCCGAACTGGACGAGATCGTGCACGTCAGCCTGGAGCGCGCCGGCCTGTTGAAGGAGGTCAAGGATCGCCTGGACGAGCCGGGCACCGGGCTTTCCGGTGGCCAGCAGCAACGTTTGTGTATCGCGCGCACGATAGCGGTCAATCCCGAAGTGATCCTGATGGACGAGCCCTGCTCGGCGCTGGATCCGATCGCGACCGCGAGAATCGAGGATTTGATCGACGAGCTGTCCGCAAACTATGCGATCGTCATCGTCACGCACTCGATGCAGCAGGCCGCCCGCGTCTCGCAGCGCGTCGCCTATTTTCACCTGGGAACCCTGGTCGAAGTCGACGAGACCGACAGGATATTCACCAACCCGCAGCACAAGCTGACCGAGGACTACGTCACCGGCCGCATCGGCTAGTGCCTACCGAAGCGCGTCGTACTCCGCTTCCGACCAGCCCACGATGACCTTGCCGCCGCCGACCACGATCGGCCGCTTGACGAGCGTCGGGTGCTCGAGCATCAGTTCGACAGCAGTTCCGCCATCGACGTCTTTTTTGGCGCCGGCCGGCAGTGCGCGCCAGGTCGCGCTGCGCGTGTTCAGCAGCGTTTTCCAGCCCACGAACTCCGCCCAGCGTTCGAGCGTGTCGCGGTCGATGCCGTCGACGCGCAGGTCATGAAACCGGTAGCGAACGTCGCACGCGTCCAGCCACCGGCGCGCCTTGCGGCAGCTGTCGCAGTTCGGAATGCCGTATATCGTCAGCACGAGTACTCGTTCACAGGTTTGCGTCGATGGCGTGCTGCAGCCGCGTGCGCAGC
>CALKYK010000402.1 GCA_938003715.1 uncultured Gammaproteobacteria bacterium | reverse complement strand
GTCTCCGGCGTTCATCGCCACGCTGCCGCTCGAAGATCCGCTGTTAGTCGCGTAGTTCAACCGCGAGCTGTCTCGAATCTTCGAAAGCCCGCGCCTCATGCGGAGCTTTGCGCTGATCGTCGAAAACCAGGCCGGATTCGACGACCTCGAGAACAACTTCAACCTGCGCGGCATCCCGCATACGCTCGCGCTCAGAAATTCGATCGACAGTGCAAACGGCCCGCAGACGGGCTGGTCCGGCGACGGTTCACCCGGCGACGGCTCGCTGCGAGCGTTTGCGACGGGCGCCGTCATCCAGCACTTTCCGAAGACGCTGAACCGCGTCGCCGGCGTCGATTTCCGGCTGCCGACCGACGAGGAACTCGACGCGCTCGAGGCATTCCAGCTGTCGCTCGGCAGGCAGCAGGATCTCGACCTGCCGCTGCCGCTGAAAAGCGTGGTCGCGAGTCGCGGCCAGGAGCTGTTCATCGACCGCGGCGCCGGCAAGTGCAATGCCTGCCACTTCAACGGCGGCGCCAACGGGGATCCCGATATATTCGGCCCGGATGCGGGCAACCTGAACTTCAACACCGGCGTCGAAGCGCTGCCCGATCAGCCCGCCGACCTGACCGGCGAGCGCGTGCCGCCGGATGACGGCCTCGGCAGTCCCGGCACGGGTGAGTTCAATACGCCGACCGTCGTCGAGGCCGCGGATACCGGCCCGTTCTTCCACAACAACTCGATCGAGACGATCGAGGGCGCTGTCGCGTTCTACAACGGTGACGCCTTCAACAATTCACCGGCCGGGCAGCTGCTGCGCGGCGCCACCGGCAGCGGCATCAACCTCGACGCAACGCAGGTCGTTGCCGTTGCCGCTTTCCTGCGCGTCATCAATGCGCTGGAAAACATACGGCAAAGTGACGAACTCCTCGATCGCGCGTATCCGCAGCGGTCATTGACGCCCGATCGCCGCCGCGTCCTCATTCGCCGCGCGACGTTCGAAATCGAGGACGCGGTGCAGGTGCTTGCCGGCGGCGGCCTGCATCCTTTTGCGGTGCGGGACCTGCGCAGGGCGCTCACCAGCTCTCGCCAGGCCCTCGACGTCACCGGCGACGAGCGGCTGGACTACGTCGATGCTGCGCGTGCAGCACTGGCTCGCGCGCGTAACAGGATGATCGGCTCATGAAGCAGCGAATTCGTGTCACGTTACTTGGTGCATTGCTGCTGCCGTTCGCCTTTGCACTCGCTCAGCAGGCAACGGAAATATTCATACCGATCGGCGAGTCGCCGGGCGTTTCCGACGGAGAATCCATACTGGGCACGATACAGCGCGTTGACTACGAGTCGCGCAGCATGGACGTGCGCGGACGGGACGGCACTTTGACGGTGCAGATGGACGATCGCACCCGCTACTACATCGACCTGACCCGTGCCGGCCAGCGCAATCGCTACGGCAGCCTCGCCGACTGCGACCTCGGGCACTACGTGGAAATTCGCCTGCGCGACGACGGCAAGGTCGACTGGATCAAGATTCGCCCGGACTGAGCGCCGACCAGCCCGTCATCGTCCGTACCAGGACTGCCACCAGGTTCACCAGGTCGTCCACGTCGACCCACTCGTTCGGCCCGTAGAAATTGCCGCCCAGCGAACCGATGCCGTAAGCCGGCACGCCGAGCAGCCGGATCGGGTAGCGGATATCGCCGGCATAGTGATTCGGGTACGCATCCGGTGCACGGCCGGTCACGCTCTCGATCGATTCGCGCAAGACCCGGCTGACCGGCGAATTCCAGTCGGCGGCGCCGGGATTGGTGCGATAACCGACCGGCCTTATTGAAAAGCGGAACTTCTTATGACCTTCGGGCTGCGCGTTCTCGAAACGCTCGAGCTGATCCCGTGCCCGCTCCAGCAGTTCGCGCCAGGTCAGCGAGCCGTCGAATTTCAGCCGCAGTCTTGCGGACGCGTTTTCGGCAACCGAGCCGACTCGGTCGCCGCCTTGAAGCATGCCGATATTCCATTGCGTGGCGACGAACGCCGTCGACCCGAGGTGCGAAAGCGCGTTCCAGCAGGCCCGGATCGCGTTGCCACCTTCGCTCCATTCCGCCGAATCGATGCTGCCGATCTCCAACGGCTCGCCGCGCCATCCTGTAACCGACAGCTCGAGGTCGAGTATGCCGAGCACCGCGGTCTTGATGTCTTCGAGTCCTCGCCCGGTTTCCGCCGGATGCACGTACAGAACGCCCTCGAGGCCGTGCGGCTGCTGCGACAGGCGATCGAAAACCGGCAGGCTGCCGCGGCTGCCGCCGCCCTTGCCGTGCAGGCTCATCACCACCGGCAACGACTCTCCGGCCTCCGCAAGGATCGCCGCTGCGACCAGCATCGCCGCAACGCCGCCCTTGTCGTCGGAGGTGCCGAGGCCGTACAGGCGACCGTCGCGCGCGACGGGTTCGAACGGGTCGGAGAGCCAGCCCCCCTCGATCACGTGCGTGTCGATGTGCGCGAACATCGCGTGCCGGGCCTCGCCACTGTCCGGCCAGGCAACCAGGTTGACGAACGGTCCGTCTCCGACCGGATTCGGCGGCATGTACTCCGCATGCTCGACGTAACGGCTCGGCCGGTCCTCGGACTGTTCGACGCGATACGGCAGCGACGCAAGGAATTGCCGGACGATGCTCTGCGCTACTGCCGCGGGCTCGCCCGACAGGCTTTGTACCTGTATCAACGAGCTCAGCAACTCGAGCAGCAGCGGACGCTTCGATTCGGCGAGGACGCTCGCATCGTCCACTGTCGATGCGGTCGCACGAGTGCCGTGTGCCGCCACGACGATCGAGCCGAGGCCGCCGACGAACTGCCGACGCGTATACGGTCTATGCTGCATTGCCAGCCGCCTTGCATGAACGGGTACGGAGCCGGAGTGTCTCGCGCCGTTCCCCGCCCCGCAAGCCGGTGTGGCTACGGCCGTGCGCCGATCAGGGCCCGAAAAGCGATATCGTCGTCGATTTCCTCCAGCGCGTCGGCGGCTGCTTCGCGCACCGCGGGATCAGGATCCCGCAGAGCGTTGGAAAGAACGCCCGCGGCACGCTGCAGCGGCAGGTCGGCAAACGATTCGACGGCCGCGATGCGCACCCGCGGATCCGGGTCGGCGATGACAAGCTTGAGGTACTGAACGGCCGACTCGACAGGGCCCTCGCCGAGCGCGGCAGCCGCCTTGCCGCGCAGCCACGGGTCGGCATCGGCCGCAGCGCTTGCGACCGCAGCAAGCGCCTCGTCCGTGCCGATATCGGCAAGCGCCGAAATCGCCACGTCGCGTACCGAGTCCTGTTCGTCCGCGAGTGCGAGGCTCAGCGTGGCGATCGCATCCGTGGTGCCGAGCTCGCGCAGCGCGCGGATCGCTGCCTTTCGTTCCGGTATGGTGCCGAACAGCAGCATAGATTCGAGAATCTCGAGGCGCATTGGGGCGACCGGCGCCGAGGCCGGAAATACCCACAGCCTGACTGCAGCCGGCGAGCCTGCATCGCCCTGCAAGGCCGGCTGAACGAGCAGGTAGCCGTCGGCCGGTAGCGCCTTCTGCAGCAGCTCCGCAAGCGTCGCGCGTTGCACCTCGACGGTCAGCAACGTCTCCGGCGGCGCGTGATTGACGACCGCAAGCCCTGTGAGTTCGGACAACGTGCCGAGTAACTCGCTCAGCGGGTAGTCGACAAGCGACGCCGACAGGCGGCCGTCGGCGATCACGATCGAAGAAGGCGCCAGCGCCGGGTCGGTTGCAAAGGCGACGGGGCTGCCCGCCAACAGCAGCCCCGCCAGAACGGCAACGCAGGGGATCCTGTCAGTCGTCCTCTTCGATCGCATTGCCGCAGCCGTCTATCAGGTCGCCGGGATTCGGGTCGTCTTCGTTGACGCAAAACCCGTCTTCCTCGGTAAAGGTCGCGTTGTCGTCCAGCCCGATGGCACCCACCTCGCTTTTGACCGGCGTATTCGGCCCCAGCGACGCCAGGTAATCGGCCGGTACCGTCACGGAATTTTCGCCGGGTGGCACACGCACGGTGTACTTCAGGCCGTTGCGCGGATCGTCGTCGTCCACGTCGGGTTCGAGCACGACTTCCCAGGCCTTGACCGGCACGTCCTCGGGCGCCTCATCGAGCAGATGCAGAACTTCGTCCAGGTTCGGCACGTTCGGGTCTTCGTCGTCGCTTTCTGCGCACATGCCGAGATCGTCCCCGGCTTCCCAGCTGATCTCGCCGCTTTCGACGTCGAATTCGACGTCGTCCGGCGCAGCCGGCAGCGCAAACGACAGCGTCGTCTGGCCGAACGACAGCGCCCAGTCCTCGCCGATGCCGAAGAAGTGATAGGTGCCGGTTTCCCAGCGATCGAGGAATTCGGCCAGCGTCACGACGTCGTCCGGGTCTTCCTCTGGGTCGAACCAGCACAACGGCTCGGCACTTTCGGCAAAGGTTTCCGTCAGGAACTGTTCGCGCAGCTCGCGCCGCGTCTTGTAGCGGAAAATCTTGCGATGGTGCGGATTGAAGAGCGCCGCTCGAATCAGGCTGTCACCATCCATCAGGAAGTGAAAGCCGACATCGCCATCTGACGAGTTGATTTCGACCAGCACCTTGCATTCACCGAAGTCGCCGCACGGCGCGGTTGCGTTTGCGGTACCGAGCGGTAGCAGTGCCAGCAACGTGCCAGCCGCTGCCAGCGCGGTCCCTGACCATAGTTTTCGAAGTTTCATCCCTCTAGCCTCCCACTGGTTCGTTGATACGGACGGATTCAGGGCGCACGGCCCTGACCTGCCTGTGCCTACGTAAGACGAAGCAGGAGGGAGAAAACGGTCGTTCGGGGTTGCCAGGTGATCGTTTGTGATTTCTAGACGGCCAGGTAGCCCTCGGCGACGAGGTCGTCGATCGTGCGCTCGATCGCCTGCCTCAGCCT
>CALKYK010000401.1 GCA_938003715.1 uncultured Gammaproteobacteria bacterium | reverse complement strand
CTCGTCAACACGCTGGTCATGGCCGTGTTCGAGCGCGTACGCGAGATCGGGCTGATCATGGCGCTCGGCATGCGCCCGTCGAGCATCATGGCCCAGGTGCTGGTCGAGTCGCTGCTTCTGCTGCTGATCGGGCTGGTTGCCGGCAACCTGCTCGCCGTCGCGAGCGTGCAGCCCCTCGAAGACGGCATCGATATTTCCGCGGTCGCCGAGGGCATGGAGATGTTCGGCGCATCGAGCGTTCTGTATCCCGAGCTGCTTTCACGCGACGTGCTGCTCGCCAACGCCGTTGTCATCGTGCTCGGCGTCGTCGCGAGCCTCTCTCCCGCGTGGCGCGCATCGCGCTACGAACCCGTCGAAGCCATCACCAAGGTTTGAGCATGAGCACAGTCAGGTGCATCGATCTTTGCAAGACTTATCGCCAGGGCAGCGCCGAGATCCACGCGCTGGATCATGTCCACCTCGACATCGACAAAGGCGGCTTCGTCTGCCTGTCGGCGCCCTCGGGCGGCGGCAAGACGACGCTTTTGAACGCGATCGGGGGTCTCGACATCCCCGACAGCGGCGAGGTGTGGATCGACGACGCGCGCATCGACACGATGTCGAAGGGCGAGCTCGCGGCGCTCAGGCTCGCGAAGATTGGCTTCGTGTTCCAGGCATACAACCTGATCCCGGTGCTTTCGGCGCGGGAGAACGTCGAGTTCGTCATGCAGGTGCAGGGCGTCCCGGCGGCGAAGCGTCGCGAGCGTTCACTCGCGATCCTGGACGAAGTAGGCCTCGCCGGGCTCGAGGAGCGACGCCCGGCCGAAATGTCCGGTGGCCAGCAGCAGCGCGTCGCCGTGGCACGAGCGATCGTGTCGGGACCCTCGCTGGTGCTTGCCGACGAACCGACCGCCAACCTCGATTCGAAAACCTCCGACGAGCTGATGGAACTCTTCGTCGCGCTGAACGAGAGCCGCGAGACGACCTTCTTGATCGCGACCCACCACCCGCGCGTCATGTCCTTTGCAAAGCGCCCGATCCGGATGCTTGACGGTCGCATCGTCGACGACATTGCGCAGCACGCGGCCTGACATCCTGCTCCTGTTGCTCGCCGCGGCGGCATCGCCGGCCGTCGCCGCGGAGTACGAAGTCGGCGGTCACGTCAAACCGCGCGTGACGGCTGACTGGTACCCGGCGGACAGCGTCTTCCGCCAGGCGATCGGCGCGGGCGCACTCGACGCGCAGGCGGAACTGCGCGTCAACATCGAAGGCCGCGACGGGCCCTGGTCGTTCGACGCGGCCTGGCAGCTGTTCGCGGCGGTCGGCGATCGCAACGCGCTTTCGGTAACGCCGACGATCTCGCCGTTCGACGGCGGCCGGCCGGACGACGCGCGCCGGCTGATGGACCTGACCGACGTCGTGGAGGACGAGGGCAAGCGACTCGCGCTGCATCGTCTCGATCGCCTCGCGCTCGGCTTTGCCTCGGAAGACCTCGTCATTCGCGCCGGACGCCAGGCGATTACCTGGGGCAACGGGCTCGCTTTCACGCCGATGGACATCGTGAACCCGTTCGACCCGACCGCGATCGACACCGAGTACAAGGCGGGGGACGACATGCTGTACGGTCAGTACCTGTTCCCTAACGGCCACGACCTGCAGGCGGCGGTCGTGTTCCGGCGTGACCCGGCTACGGGCGACATCGACTCCCGCGAGCGCACGTCCGCGCTCAAGTACCACGCCGTTTTCGAGCGCGCGGAGCTCGACCTCCTGCTGGCCGAACACTACGACCGGACGACAATCGGGATTGGCGGCAATCTGAACGTCGGCGGCGCCGTCCTGCGCGGCGACGTCGTCGTCGCCGACACAGCGGGCGGCACCGCGACGGAGGTGGTGGCAAGTGTGAGCTACTCCTGGGTATGGGGCGGCCGAAACGTCAGCGGGCTCGTGGAGTATTTCCATTCCGACTACGGCCTGCCGGGAGGGCGCTACGACGCAGCCGCAGTTGTGGCCGATCCACTGCTCGGATCACGGCTGCAGCGCGCCGAGACCTTCACCCTCGGGCAAAACTACATGGCGGCCGGGGCAACGGTCGAGCTTACGCCGCTGTTGCTCGTGACGCCGAACCTGTTCTGGAACCTGGACGACGACAGCGCGCTGCTGCAGCTCGTGTCGAGATTCAGCGTATCCGACAACGCGGAATTCCTGACCGCTTTGAACGTGCCCCTCGGTCCGTCGGGTAGCGAGTTCGGCGGTATCGACGCCGGAATCCCGGGACTCTACGTCGCGGTCGATGCGTCGCTGTTCGCGCAGTTTGCGTATTATTTCTGAGGCTCAGTTGCGCAATTCGATTTCGCGCACGCTCTCCACCAGGTGGCTGAATCGAGCCTCGACTTTCGGACCGAACAGCGGATCGCTGCGAAACGAGACGGACGCGGCGCCCAGCTCGCGGTGACCGCCGCGGATCATTTCCTCGATGCGCTGGAACAGGTCCAGCTCCTCCCACTGCATGTGCCCGCGCAGCGTATTCACGTAGCGCAGCGCATCCGTAACGACGGCCTTCCTTTCGACCATCGCTCCGCTTGCGATCGAGGCGAGCGCGTCGCGCAGCTTCAGCCCGAGTTCCGCGATGTGCCGGTGATCGACGGTTATGCGCCCGAAGCCCGAGCTCAGGTCGGGCCGCACGGCGTTCAGCTCCGCGTAGATGCGGTCCTCTTTCGGATGATGCACGGCGTCGGGATACACGGTCATGTAGTGCATGATGTCGTGCAGCAGGTCGTAGTCGGGTTCTTCGCCTTCGTAGATACGGTTGGATTCCTGCTCGAGCAGGTCCAGCATCAGGCCCATGTTCCTGTGGTCCTGGCGCAGCTCGGCCAGGATTGTGGCCGCGTCATTTTGCATCGCCTTGTCCCGAACGTCCCGGTGATGGGCCAATGTTCCGCCCGTACCGGCACGGCCGAAATCAGGGCTTTCCCCTATCCGCGCCCGCGTTTTCAGGCACTTATCGGCAGGCTGTCGTAGTCTTCCGCGCGTTGCGGGTCGAGCAGCGCATCCGCGAGCGCTGAGAGCAGGCTCTGGTTCGAGGAAAAGAACTCGCGGTTCACGTTCAGCAGCGTCGACACCTGGACCTTGCTCAGCGCGCCGCTGCGCACCTCGTCGTGTATGGCGGCGTGCAGCTCGCGATGTGCCTGTTCGTTCAAATTCTTGAGTTCGACGAGCGTCTCGAAAAGATGCGATTCGGACTCCGTGATCGAAAGGCCCGAGAGCTGCCTGTAAAAGCGCCCGGCGGCATCGCGAAAGCGGCCGAACCACGCATTGAAATGATCATCGACAGCCTGGCGGAAGGCATCGAGGTCGTGGTGCGTGTCCTTGATCGACTTCGCGGCGTGCACGGCGCTTCGGATCGCGATGATGACCTGGCCGAGGCGTGCCGACTCGTCGCTGTCGAGATGCACCGACTGCAGTCGAATCGCGTACGACAGGATTTCGCCCTCGAGTCGTTTCAGGTCCGCGTACGCGGTTTCGTATTCGGGTTCTTCGCCGAAGATGTCGACGTTCTCGCGGTCGCCTTCGGTCGCGTAAAAACCCTCTGCGACCGGCAGTTCGAAGCTGACCTGGTTCAGCGCGGCGGCCTGGTCGATCAGGCGCAGGGTCTCGCGGCTGACGTTCTGCATTGCCGCCTCCGGCACGCCGAGATCCGCATCCTTGATGTGTCGCAGGAACGTGGGCCCGCTCTCCGTGAAGCGGGTGGCAAGCTGGCGGCTCATCAAACCGATCAACGGCAGGAAGATGATGATGCCGATCAGGTTGAACGTGCTGTGAAACGCGACCAGCGCGTACAGCGGGTCGCGAATGCCGATGATTTCGGTCAGCAGCGCGAGCAGCGGCACCAGGAATATGAACGCGATGGCATCCGTCACGACGTTGAAGATGATGATGGCCACCGCGACCCGCTTCTTGTCCATCGAGCCGGCCAGCGCGCCCAGCACCGCGGTGATTACCGTGCCGAGGTCGGCGCCGATCGCGACAGCCGCCGCCGACGTGAGCGGTATTGCGCCCGCGTACAGCGCGGACAGCGTGATCATGATCGTCGCCGAGCTCGACTGGATGACCGCCGTCACGGCCAGACCGACCAGCAGGAACACGATCGGCGGATACTGCGCCAGCGCCTCGGGATCGAACATGGCCGTCGCGCTGGTGGCGCCGCTCTTCATGAACTCGAGGCCGAGCAGCATCAGGCCGAAGCCGGCCAGCAGGTGGCTCACGCCGGCGCGCTTCGTGCCGGCACGCGACCAGACAACGCCCAGGCCGCCGAGCGCAATTACCGGCAGCGACAGCGCCTCGATGTCGAGCTTGAAGCCGATCGTCGCGACGATCCAGCCGGTCGCAGTCGTGCCGAGGTTCGACCCGAAAACGATACCGAGCGCGCTGGCCAGCGATACGATGCCGGTCCCGACGAACGCCAGCACGATCAGGCTGACGACGGAGCTCGACTGCAGCGCGGCGGTCGTCAGCGCGCCGGCGAGTACGCCCTTGACAGGATGCGAGGTGTGGTCGCGCAGGAATACCTTGAACGAACGGCCGGCGAGGATCTTCAGCGACTGCTCGAGCTGGTGCATGCCGAACAGGAACAGGCCGAGCCCGGCAACCAGGCGCCAGAGATCGAATTCCGCTTCCACCATCGGGACTCCGTGCGGCGGTACGGCGGGTGACAGCGCCGTTCCGATCGGGTAATGATGCGGCATTCGCGCGACGATGTCTGTGAAGCGGCGCGCCGCAGGGGGAGACAGGATGGCCGACGATCGGTTTCTGCGCGTCGTCAAGCGACCCGAGGTGCTGGCGCTCGCGTTCGGTGCAATGATCGGCTGGAGCTGGGTCGCGCTGACCGGCAACTGGGTCACCGGGGCCGGCAGCGCCGGCGCGATGCTCGCGTTCGTTGCCGGCGGATTCGCCGTGTTGACCGTCGGGCTGACCTACGCGGAACTCGCCTCCGCGATGCCGGAGGCCGGCGGCGAACACGTCTATTCGCAGCGCGCACTCGGCAGCGGCGCGTCGTTCATCTGCACCTGGGCGATCCTGCTCGGCTACATGTCGGTCGTCGCATTCGAGGCCGTTGCGCTGCCGACGGTCACCGACTACCTGTTTCCGGGTTTCAGCCGCATCGACCTGTGGACCGTCGCCGGCTGGGACGTGCGCCTGACCTGGGTTCTGGTCGGCATGATCGCCGCGGTCGTGATGACGGCGATCAACGTCATCGGCATTCGCACCGCCGCGCGCCTGCAGCTGCTCGCGACGACCCTGGTGCTGCTGGTCGGGCTGCTGCTGGCCGGCGGCGCGGCGGGCAACGGTGAAGCCGCTAACATGCAGCCGCTGTTCACCGGAGGCGCGGCCGGTTTCCTCGGGGTCCTGGTCATGGTGCCGTTCATGTTCGTCGGATTCGACGTCATTCCGCAGTCGGCCGAGGAGGTGGACGTGCCGTTCCGCGAGATCGGCAAGTTGTTGATGCTGTCGATCGCGATGGCGGTGGCGTGGTACGTCGCGATGATCTGGGCGGTGTCGGCCGGGCTCCCTGATGCGCTGCGCACGGTATCCGCGCTGCCGACCGCGGACGCGGCAAGCGCGCTGCTGGGCGGGAACTGGGCGGGCAAGCTGCTCGTCGTCGCCGGCATCGGCGGCATACTGA
>CALKYK010000400.1 GCA_938003715.1 uncultured Gammaproteobacteria bacterium | reverse complement strand
TTTCGGTTGCAATCATAAGGACACTGCCAAATACTTGCATACCCGGCGTCCGATCGCGGCGTGGCGCTTGCATCAAGCCTCGCTTGTTCGAACGTACGCGGTTCGTGGCATAGGCCCGGCAAGCGCGCTTGAGCTTGGGAGGCCGAAATCGCCGGAACCGGTTCACACTACTATTGAGACAATCGAGTTAAGCTGCTGTGGCTCGCTGTACGACATTCATCTGCTCCGTCTTCTCGCTGCTGCTGGCCGTTTCCGGCTGCAGCGGCTCGTCCGCTCCCGGCGGTTCATCGACCGGTGGCAGCCCGGTCAATACGACGCCACCACCACCACCGCCTCCGCCGCCACCCCCGCCACCACCACCGCCTCCACCCCCGCCACCGTCAAGTTCCGCCTATCGAGGCGTGCCGGACCCGTCGACGGCGATCGGCTTCGATCCGCTCATCGACTACGCAGTCGACGAAAATTTGAGCGGTGCGCTCGGCAGGGGTTCACTGACGCGCGCGGGCATTGCGTCCGATCCCTACGTTATCGACGCGGCCGGCGCGGTCTGGGAGCACCTGATCCTGTCAGGAAGCTACGTCATATTGCAGAACGGAAAAGTACAGGCGCCGGGCGACGACGGGCTTGACGCTTCAAATTGCAACAACTGCGTCGTTCGCGATTTCGAGGTTGCGGGTCCGCAAATCAATTTCGGTAATGGATCGGCGGTCACCCTCGGCACTGCATCGATGTGGTTGCGTGGCTCGATACACAGCTACGGCGACAGGAGTTACAGTTCCCAGGAAAACGACTATCACGGAATCAAGACCTTTGGCCCGGATGTCTGGATCTGGGAAGCCCATATCTACAATGTATCCGGTGATTCCGTACAGATCGGAGATGCGTCGCGGGGCGTAGCGAACAGGGTCTATGTGGCCGGTGGCCAGTTTCATGGCAACCGCGAGAACTGCCTGGACGTCAAGGACTCGCAGGATATCGTCCTTTCAACATTCCTCTGCTATGACCAACTGAATCCCAACGATGAGTTTGGCGTTGTCATTCACGATGACGCATACAACACGCGCGTATTGAATGCGACGTTTTCGAATGTGAATTACGGCATTCTCTCGAGTGGCCAGGCAAACCACGTATTCGAAGACAACAGTATTCAGGCGCTGATTACCGGCATTCAATTGCGGAATACGGACAATATCACCGTCCTTCGAAACACGATTGCCGCGCCAACACCCGGCGACAACGACATCACCGTTATGGGAACGCTCCACCAGGAATGTTTGCCCGAGTAGGCCGAGAGCTGAATGCGACCCGGGTCACCAGGGCGGACCCGCCCTGACAATTCCGGTCTCGTCGTCTCCCTGCGCAAGCGGCTTTTTCGCAAGCTCCTGAATCGTCAGCCAAAATCCCGCCGAGCAGTTGCCATAATCCTGCAATAAAGCTTTGCAATTAGAGGCTTGTTTAGCTAGATTTTCTACTCCCCTGAAATTAATAACAAAAACCCCGCCGTTTTGCGTCCCGCGAAATGGCAGTGCAGACCGAGGGAGTTCGAATTCCGTGATTCAGGAAAGTATTTTTGCGAGCCGTCAAAAGTTCATGGTTTCGCTACTGGTCATCCTGTCGGTAGCGATCGTTTTCTGGAGCGGATCGCGCGTACCGCAGCTGAACGAAAAAGCCACGATGGGCGCGGAAACGAACATCAACGCGCTCGGATTCGACACCGTTTTTGTCATTCAGCCGAATGACTCGACCCTGAAAAAGATCGCCTATACGACGGTCAACTGGGTCGACACCAATAAGAAAGGCATGACGTTCGGGGTGTTGTTCGCCGCGTGCCTGATGACCGGCTTCGCCGTCCTGCGGCGTCGCGCATTCCAGTCCGGGTTTGCAAACAGCGCGCTCGGCTTGGTGATGGGTGCACCGCTCGGTGTCTGCGTCAACTGTGCAGCCCCGATTGCGACGGGGCTCTCTGCCGCGGGTACCCGGATCGAAACTACGCTTGCAACGATGACGAGTTCTCCAACGATGAACTTCATCGTTCTGGGAATGTTGTTTTCCCTCTTTCCACTGTACTTTGTCGCAATCAAACTGGCACTGGTCGTGGGATTCATCCTGATCGGCATCCCCCTGATAACCCGACTTTTCCTGAAGTCAGAAGCCGCCACTCTCGATGCCAACCAGAAAGCGGGGATCTTTGCCAACAAGGAATGTCCGATTCCCTCACTGGAATCCATTCCTGTCATGGAAGAAGGATGGCTGAAGTCGTTCGCGTGGTTCGGCAAGAGTTTTGCGAAAAACCTCTGGTTCATCATCAAGAACACGGTGCCGCTGATGTTACTGGCGGGCATGCTCGGGGCGATCATTGTCACGATCCTGCCGTGGGACAGCCTGGCCGAACTGATACCCGGCGACACCACGGCAACCAGGATGGCGAGCATGTTCGTCGTCGGCATCATTGGTGCCTTTCTCCCGGTGCCGATTGCTTTCGATGTCGTAATCTGTGCCGTACTGCTGTCCGCTGGAATGCCGGCACGCTATGTGATGGTCCTGTTGTTCACGCTGGGCATTTACAGCGTCTATTCGTACTTCATCGTTTCCCAGGCCATATCGAAAAAGGCCGCATCCCTGATGTTCGTGGGTGTCGTTTTTACGGGTGTGCTCGGCGGTTACGTCGCAAACGAATTTCACAAGATTGATGTCAAGGAACGTCGGGACTTTTTCATCAGCTTTTTCGTCGAACAGGAACAAATGTCGGAACCGACTTTCCGCTTCCTGGAAGCCGAGCAACCTCCGGCGCAAGATACGACAGTAGCGCCGCTTACGTTCGACGAAGTCGATACGAAGACAATGTCCGGACCCGGCGTTGCCGTGTCGGCAATTCGCTTTAATGATCGGTCACCTGCCGAAGGACGCTTCATACGCCGGTTCGGTGACGAAATCGGACTGCAAATCCCATACGATTTCTCATTTTTCAAGATGGAATTGCCGTTCGTTCAGGGCTATGGACGGACGGTGTCGAGCGGCGACCTGAACGGGGACGACCGGCCTGACTTGCTGTTTCTTACCGAATCCGGCATCCACAAATACCTCGCGACGGGGCCTTTCAAATTCAAAAGAGTGCCGATCGACCTGGGCAAGATAGGTGACATGGAACTCGTTAATGCAGCGATTGCCGACGTCAACGGCGATGGCTGGAACGACATTTTCCTGGCGACGTATCTCAACGGCAATTACATCGCATACAGCAACAGCGGCAAATTCAGCGCCAGCAGCGTCGAGGCTCTTCCGCGATTCGACGGTGAGCATCTGTCGCCCTCCGTGGCTTTTGGAGATGTGGACGAAGACGGTGACCTCGACATGATCGTCGGCAACTGGTCCGTCGGTTGGGGTGAAGGCACCTGGATCGCCGCTGATGCGACGCGAAATACGATCCTTTTCCAGGAAGACGGCAAATGGCGCGTCGAGGCGTTACCAATGCCATCGTCGATTCCGACGTCAATATTGCTTTCGGACCTTAACAGGGACTCCCACCTCGATCTCATCATCGGTAACGACTTCGGGCCGCCGGACTATTTCTACTTCGGAAACGGGGACGGCACCTTTACACCACTGGATCGCAGTTCCGGTGTTTTCCCGGCGTCCGGTTACGACGTTATGTCGGTGTCGACGTCAGATCTCGATAATGATCTGCGCCCCGACATACTCATGGCGGAAATCGCGTATTACGACGACAACCATGTAACTTTCGGCAGCCGCGCCTTCGAGGACATCTGCGTGGAACTCGCCGGCACGGAGTATGAAACGAGATGCTTGCAGGATGCTCGCATGCACACTCTGTTTACCGACATAAAGCGAACTCAGGAAGTTTCCCGATGCGAGTCGATCGACGACAAACGGCTGCGTGAAGAGTGTGTCGTATTGTTCGTGTCACGACGCCCTCCGGACAGAGGTGGGTACGCAACCGCCGAATCCTGTGCATTGCTTCCCGATCAGTGGACGACGACCAAGGAAATGTGCCTGTCGTCTGTAGCAAAGGGCATCGAATTACCGAAATCATTCTGGGACGAGGCAATTCCGCAACTACAGCAGAAAAACGTACTCCTGTTCGCCAACGAAGACGGCCAGTTTATCGACCAGGCACTTGAATGGGGCGTGCAGCAAGCAGGGTGGGCGTGGAACTCGAAATTCTTCGATGCCGATCTCGATGGATTCAATGATTTGCTCGTCGCGAACGGAACGTTCAATTCGAATCGCAGACGAGAGTCCAATTATTTCTATTTGAACGAAGAAGGCAGGCGACTCAGGAACGTCACCGACGAAACAGGCATGACAACATACCTGGCTTACAGTTCCTATACCTTACTGGACGCCGATTTTGACGGGGATCAGGATGTGATCGCCATCCCCATCAATGGTCCCGTATCGATTTTCGAGAATCGCATGTCGGACAACGCATCGATCGCAGTCGACATCCGCAACGCGGACGGAAACATCAATGCGATCGGCGCCGAGGTCATCGTTCGGCACGCCGGGAGTAACGCGCAGCAGTTGAAGGAAATCAGCGCAAGCGGCGGTTTTGTTTCTTTCGACGTTCCGGAGGCCTACTTCGGCCTGGGATCAGATGCGGGCGTCGAAGAAGTGCGCGTTCGGTGGCCGGACGGACAGGAGTCCGTCATAACCGGGCAGTTCGATGCCGGCTACAAATTCAGAATTCGGCGAATCGCTGACACTTCGTTACTCGCCGGCGGCAATACCCCGGTGGAGGTAGGTGCCAACTAAGGTGAGCCGGATTGATACGCGCTGCATGTGTCGAGTATCTGTCAGCATTTCCTCAGAAAGAAAAATTCAAATCGAGGCGAAACCGTTGTCCATCCTCTTTAGCGATGGACGACGGTGACCTCAATTCGAGCGCGTCGACTTCGTCGTACCTGAGCTGCAAATTTGCGTTCTGAAGTATCGAGTATCGGACTCGCACTTCGTAGCCGGCGAAATTCGAGCCTCGCGACTCTGTAGCGGTTCCCCATCGCAACCAGTCGTCCTGGGCGTATGAACTGTTAACAGCGAATGCATCGACGCTGGCATAGGTCAGCGAAATGTCCCAGCTATTCGACTCCGGGCGGCCGATGCCGGCATAAATCGCGAAGCCACTTTTTTCGTCCGCATGATTTCGCGTAAATTCGTCGATAGGCATCGGTCCGTAATCTTTGAGATTTCTGTATAACTCTGTGCCCAACCGCAGACCAAAGCCCGTGAGTTCGAATGAATACTGTGCGCCCGCGGTGATCAGTGTGTAGTCACGCGATCCGTTCCCGTCCAGCAAGCGAAGTGCATCGGCCTCACCGGGTTCTGCGCGAATCTGAAGCAAGCCGACTCCCCACACGAGCTGTTCGCGGCCATCTTCCGAACCTGATCGATGAACTAGCTGGCCAAGTCGCAGCGTACCTGAGTAGGACTGAAGTCCGACCGGTAATTTGAAAATTCCGAGATTGATTTCAAATTTTTCCGTGCTCAGGCTTGAACCAATGCCGAGCACGGTGACATCGTCGTCCCAGATGAGCTCGGACTGCTTCCATAGCGGCAATGAGTTCCTGCCCAGCGATACCTCGAATCGATCTCCCGACCATGAGAAAAACCACTTGTCGAAACCGAAGGCGAAGCTGTCT
>CALKYK010000399.1 GCA_938003715.1 uncultured Gammaproteobacteria bacterium | reverse complement strand
ACCAGGTCAACAACGTGCTGTGCTTCCCGTTCATCTTCCGCGGCGCGCTCGACGTCGGCGCAACGGCGATCAACAAGGAGATGAAGCTCGCCTGCGTGGAGGCCATAGCGAGCCTTGCCAGGCGCGAGTCGACCGACGAGGTGCAGAGCGTCTACAAGGAGGAAAGCCTGAAGTTCGGCCCGGAGTACGTCATTCCCAAGCCGTTCGATGCGAGGCTGTTCGCCGAGGTGTCGTACGCGGTGGCGAAGGCCGCGATGGACTCCGGCGTCGCCCAGCGCCCGATCGCGGATCTGGATGCCTACCGCAAACGCCTGCAGTCGTTCAGCAACCGGGCGCTGCTGTTCATGCAGCCGGTCATCGACATCGCGCGTCGCGACCGCGAGCGCATCGTTTACGCCGAAGGCGAGAACCACACCGTGCTGCGCGCGGTACAGGGCGTCGTCCGCGAGGGCATTGCCGAGCCGATCGTGATCGGCCGCGAGGAGGTGGTGCGGCGGCGGCTCGAACAGCTCGGCATCGACATGCAGCCCGGGCGCGACTTCGAGCTGACCGATCCGCAAAACGACGAGCGCTACCGGGAGTACTGGCAGTTCTATCACAAGGTCATGAGCCGCCGCGGCGTGTCGGTGGCAGCCGCGAAGACCGTGATGCGGACCAACGTGACGGCGATCGCCGCCTGCATGGTTGCGCGGGACGAAGCCGACGCGATGATCTGCGGCACGGAAGGCCGCTTCGACAGGCACCTGCAGCACATCATCGAGGTGATCGGCAGCGACGATCCGGGAGAGAAAATTTCCTCGCTGTCGGTGCTGATCCTGCCGCAGGGCCCGCTTTTTATCAGCGACGCCTACATCGAAGTCGACCCGACCGCCGAACAGATCGCGAGCACGACGATCGCGAGCGCCGGGCGCATCATGGACTTCGGCATCCGGCCGAAGATCGCATTGCTCTCGCATTCGAATTTCGGTTCGTCGCGCTCGCCGACGGCGATCAAGATGCGCAATGCAACGCGCATGATTCGCGAGCAGGCGCCGCATCTCGAACTCGACGGTGAGATGCACGCCGATGCCGCGCTCAGCGAAACGATCCGCACGGCGCTGAACGCGCACTCGACGCTCGAGGGCACGGCCAACCTGCTGATCATGCCGAACCTGGACGCGGCAAACATTGCGGTCGACCTGATCCGCTCCATCAACGACGTACTGATGATCGGCCCGATCCTGTCCGGCACGGCACGCACCGCGCACATCGTGACGCCGTCGACGACGGTCAAGGGGCTGTTCAACATGTCCGCGATCGCCGTGGCGGATGCCTGGCGGCGCAAGAACGCGCCGTCGCGCGCGGCCTGAGGTGCGTCAGGGCCGGTCTTCGGCGAGGATGTCCTCGATCTCGTCGATGAAGGAGCGGCGCCCGCCCGAGACGTGCAGCGCTTTCCAGGTCGGCGCCAGTCGCCGGACCCGTTCGCGAAACGAGTCCCGGTAGTACTCCTCGTCGATAAACCCTTGCTGATACTGGAAAAACATATTGTCCCAGTGAGTCTGCTGCGCGATCTGCCACTGCCGGAAACGGCCCCGCTCCTCCTGTGACAGCGTATCCAGCGCGGCCACGTTTTCCGGGTAACCGGCACCGGTCAGCCGCGTGATGATCGGCCCGATGTGTTCGGAATCCGCGGCCTGCACGAGCATCGCCTGCAGCGCGTCGGCACGCATCTGGTAGGTCTGCGCGAGCGCGAGCTTCTTGCTCTCGTTCATCGATTTGGTGTTTTGCCGGATCTGCACCGACAGGTAGACCAGCGTCGCCAGCACCGCGATAGAGCCCAGGCATTCACACAGTGAGCCGAGTTCAGTTAGAGTCATGGTTGCGCCTCCCGAAGCGCCGCTGCCCGTCAGCGGGCGTCGTGGAAGATGATACCCAAAGTCATCCGTCGGCCCCGCGTCACGCGACTGACGCCGTGGCGTAGCTGCGTGCGGTAGTAGCCGCGCGTGCCGAGCCGGGGTTTTTCGCGAACGGCCACGATGGCGGCGGCACCCTGTTCGAGCCGGACGACCATCGGCCGCGACTGCATGCGCGGACGCTGCTCGACGAAAACGATTTCGCCGCCGTCGAAATCGCGGCCGGGCTCGCTCAGCATGAAGATGACCTGCAGCGGAAACCACACGTCGCCGTAGATATCCTGGTGCAGGCAGTTGTAATCGCCTTTCCCGTACCGAAGCAGCAGCGGCGTTGGGCGCTCCTGCCCTGCGGCGTGGCAGCCGGCGAGAAACGAATCGAGATCCGCTGCCCAGCGCGTGTCGAGTTTCATTCGTTCCGCCCAGCGATTCGCAATGACCGCCACGTGCGGATAGAGACTCTCGCGCAGTGACTGCACGACCGGCGGCAGCGGATAGTCGAAGTAGCGGTACTCGCCCTGGCCGAAGTTGTAGCGCGCCATGCTGATCGTCGAGCGAAAGCGCGCGTCGTCGTCGTACAGCCGGGCCAGCTCCGCGCACTGCGCCGCATCGAGCAGCCGCGGCAGCGTGGCATAGCCGTCGTCGTCGAGGTCGCCGCCGATCGCCGTCCAGTCGAGGCCGGCGATACTCGCCGCGACGCTCAACCGCTGGCCCTCCTCTGCCGCTCGGCGTCGAGCAAGGTGCGCTTTCGTGCCTCTCCCCAGCGATAGCCGCCGAGACCGCCGTCGCCGCGCAGCACGCGGTGGCAGGGCACCAGTACCGCGACCCGGTTGGCGCCGCAGGCGGATGCCGCCGCGCGGACCGCTTTCGGTTTGCCAATGCCTGCGGCCAGCTCGCCGTAGCTGACGACATCGCCTTCCTCGAGGCCGAGCAGGAAGTTCCAGACTTTCACCTGGAATGCCGTGCCGCGCAGATCGAGCGGCAGCTCCGGGCGCGGCGCGTCGGCGCTCAGGTGTGCGTTCAGCGCATCGATCCAGGCGTCGAGCTCCGGCGTTTGCTGCGCCGACGACGGCCGACGTTCCGCGTGCGGAAACTCGTGTTCGAGCTGGCGCAGGAGCTCGGTTTCCGATTCCCCGAACTGGGCGAAGCAGACGCCGCGTTCGGTCGCGGCCATCAGGAGCGGTCCCAGCGCGGTATGCCTGCACGCGTAGCGCAGCGTTTCGCCGCGGCCGCCGGTGCGATAGGCGCCGGGCGTCATGCCGATGTTGCGGCTCGCGTCGCCGTACACGCGGCTGGTCGAGCCGTAACCGGCGGCGAAAATCGCATCCGCGACGCCGTCGCCCGCTTTCAGCATGGCTTTCAGCCTGTTGCCGCGGACGCCGTCCTGGTACCGGCGCGGCGAAATGCCGAACGCGCGACGGAACGAGCGCTGCAGCCGCGACGGCGACAGCTTTGCCTGTTTCGAAAGCGTCTCCAGGGTCAGGCGCTCGTCGGCGTGCGCCTCGATGTAGCGCGCGACAGCGATGATGTTGCCGAGTCCGGCCGACGCGTCGTCGGGCCGGCAGAGCAGGCAGGCGCGGAAACCAGCTTTGCGGGCGGCGGCCGGCGACGCGTAGAAGCGCAGGTTCTCGGGACGGGCGGGTCGCGCGGCGCAGGACGGACGGCAATAGACGCCGGTCGTGACGACGGCGTAGACGAATCGATCGTCGAAGCGGCGATCGCGTTCGGCGACGGCGCGCCGCATCGTCGATTCGGCAGGCAGGTTCGACGGCTGGTTCATGTTTCGGTCCTCGTATCCGGGATGCCGCTATTGATAGCAGCCGTCGCGAAGCGGGTCGCTCCGATTCCTGCCGCGGAATCGTCGAAACCTTGCGTTGACTTTGACATAGTCCGCCGATTTTCGTGCTTTTTTCCTCAAATTCATGGAGTTATCGACCGTGACCCGGTTCACGTTTCGGCCCCGTGTCGCACTGCGTCACAGTTTGTCGTCCGTTGCCGGGCCGGGTTCTCGAATGCCTATAAAGAATGCCCGTTTCCGGCCGACACAGTATCAGGTAAGTCGTTGGTTTCTGTGGGTTCGGCGATTGGGTCCGCGGATCTTACTTTGGCCGGGGGGGTTGTCTATGCTGGCCTTGACCCCCTGCGCCGTCACGTATGCCGCCGACGGCTCCGTGGCACCGCCTTTTCGCTACTACACGGTGGCCGACGGGCTGACCCAGTCCGAGGTCTACGACATTGCCCAGGACCGGGCCGGCTATCTATGGTTCACGACCGCGCGCGGGCTGAACCAGTACGACGGCAAGGACTTCTTCCAGTACACCATCGCTGACGGACTGCCGCGCAACACGCTAACGGCACTCATCGCCGATGCGGACAACTGCATCTGGGTCGGTGACGCGCAGGGCGGCATCACGGTGCTGCAGGGCGGACGCATCGAGGAGATCATCGACGCGTTCAGCGACGACAGCACGCCGATTCTCGACATCGACCTCATCGCGGGCCGTGCGGTGGCCATTGCCGAGGGACTCGGCATACTCGAAATCGACGGTGATCCTGGCGCGCGCACGATGCGACTGGTCGGCGACGCCGCAGTCGGCGCCACGGAGATCGCGGTTCACGACGACGTCGGCTGGGTGGCTTCGGCGACCGGCCTGTATCGGCTGTCGTTCGAACCCGAGCCGCGACTCGTGCACGTCGCCGACGGCATTACCAATGTCCACGCGGATGCGAACGGGCGCATCTGGCTGGTCGATGCCCGCAACCGCATCGGCATCTGGAACGACGACCGCTTCGAAGTCCGCGCCTTCATCGATCCCGAGCACGAGATCCTGAGCCTCGCAACGGACCGGAGTGGCACCGTTTGGGCGACGGCTTCCGACGCGCTGTTCAGCTTCGACGGCAACGGCACGATCTCACCCCACATCGGCATGCCAGTCCGTGAACTGTCCGGTGTGGACGAAGTGACGTCGGTTTTCGTCGATCGCGAGGATACGCTCTGGCTGTCCAGCGATTCGCGCCTGATCCGCTTCCTCGGCGATCGTTTCCGGCATTTCCACCTGCGCACGGACGACGACCCGCAGACCATCTGGTCGTTTACCCAGGACGCGGACGGTTTCTTCTGGTTCGGGACGCAGGACAACCTGCTGTACCGGGATGAAAGCGAGAAGCTGGTCGTCCTGGGCGAGGACGCGGGCGTGCCCGCCGGTGCCGTGCGCGACCTGGTCACCGATGCGAACGGTACGATCTGGTTCAGCGTTGCGATGCGCGGCCTGTACCGGCTCGACGGCGTGACGATGACGGCCACGGCAATCGAGATGCCGCAGCCGGTCGATATCCTCGACATCGAACTCGCGGCCGATGGTGCGATCTGGTTCACGACAGGCGAGGCGGGCGTGTTCCGGCTGCCGCCGCAGGCAGAAGAACTGCAGCACTTCCCGACTCCGCAGGGTACGTCGTCCTACACGATCGCGATCTCGCCGGAGGGTGACGCCTGGTACGGCGCGGACGAGGTCGGCGTCGTGCGTCTCGAGCCACGAGCGGACGGCAGCTATGCGCAAACGATTTTCGACCAGCGCCACGGGCTCGGGCACCTGCTGTTCAACCACATCCTGCTGACCGGACCCGACGAGGCCTGGGTGGCGACCGAGGAGGGCGGCCTGTACCGGATGATCGGCGGTCGCTTCGCCAACTACGGCATGGAGATGCCGTTCTCGGACCAGACCGTGTACCTCGTCGCCGAGCTCGATAACGGCACCGTGGTGGTCG
>CALKYK010000398.1 GCA_938003715.1 uncultured Gammaproteobacteria bacterium | reverse complement strand
GGCCCCTCTTTGACCAGTTCGTGTAGCAGCCCTTCGCGTTCCGCGGCGAGCTCGTTCCGTTCGAACGAATCCACCTGCAGGTTGTAGAGCTGCCAGTTACCGTCGCCTTCGGGAGGCCACAGCAGCAGCGACTTCCATCCGTCACGAATCAGCGCGCGGTTGCCGTACAGCTCGAAGCCGACGGCGTCTCCCGCGTGTATGTCGCGTTGCGGGTCGCGCAGAAGCGGCAGCAGCGATCGCCCCTCAATCGGCCGGGTGCTCGACACCCGCCGCATCCAGCAGCGTGGCCGGTATGTCCGTCGCGACGGCGAAACTCGAGGATCGACCGGACGACGTCGTGCGCGAATCGCGCAGTATGGCCGGCGTGCGAATGCCGCCCTCGGCGACGTACGACTTGTAGAGACGGAACGGCTGCGCGCTGACCTGCGCCCAGCCGACGCCCTGCCAGACGAACGAACCGGTTTTACCCATGTTGTCGATGGACTGGTCGAAGGTTTCGGCGATCCATTCGGCATTGCGGCCCAGGCGATCGATCGCGTTCCCTTCCGGACCGTTGTCGGACATGAAGATGACCAGCGTCGGTCGATCACCGGAAGCCTTGTCGAACGCGTCGACGAGGCGCCCGATCTCGGCATCCATGTACTCGATCATCGCCGCGTAGATTTCCATGCGCCGCAGCTCGCGCCGGCGTTTTTCGTCATCCAGCGCGGACCAGTCGCTGACGCCACGCGCTGCGCGATAGTCCGGTACGGCGTCGAACAAACCGAGCGCGATCTGCCTTTCGAGGCGCGCCGCGGCAGTCGCTTCCCAGCCCTGGTCGTATCGACCCGCGTAGCGGTCCAGCCAGTCGTCCGGCACCTGCAGCGGCCAGTGCGGCGCGGTGTGGGCCATGTAGGCGAAAAATGGCTTGTCGGCGTCGCCAGCATTGATAAAACCGATCATGCGGTCGGTGTACGAACGCGATGAATAGAAGTCGACCGGCAGCTCGGCGACCGGCTCGCCGTTTGCGAGATAGCGCGCCCGGGGCTGGATCGACAGAGAGCCGGTCGCATCTGCAAAGTGGCTCGCGCCAGCGCTTTCCAGCACGAACGATCGCGAGAAGCCGCGATCGGATGCGCGCGACCCCGGCGCTCTGCCGAGATCCCACTTGCCGGTGATGTAGGTCTGGTAGCCGGCGTCCTGCAACAGCGTGGCGACGGTGACGGCATCATCGTTCAGCCGGCCGTCGTAGCCGCGCCGGCCATGTAGCGCCTCGAGCCGCGCCACGGCCGCCGCGTTTGCCGCCATCCCGACCGGGTGCGGGTCGATGCCGGTCATCAGCATTGCGCGTGTCGGACCGCAGGTAGGCGCCGTGTGGAAATTCGTCAGCTGCAGCCCGGCCGCCGCCAGCGCGTCGATGTTCGGCGTGCTGATCTCGCCACCGTAGGCGCCGGCGTCCGAGTAACCCATGTCGTCGGCGACGATCAGCAGCAGGTTCGGGCGGTCGTCGATCGCCGACCGGTCGCAGCTCGAGAGCAGGAGCGCGGCGGCTGCGGCGAGTACCGGGACGATTCGGCTATCCGGCGTATTCGGCATTTTGTGCGCTGCGGCGAATGGCGAAAATGGCCCGCACTGTGGCAGGCGTCACTAAAAGAAATACCGCGGCAACCGATAATTACGGAGTTTTTGTCACTATTCGGAGTGCGGCTTGTTCACAACGATACAAGTTGAAGTCGACAAACTGCAAATCGGCATGTACGTCGCCCAGCTCGACCGGCCGTGGCTCGAAACGCCGTTCCTTTTCCAGGGATTCTATATCCGCAGTGAAGCCGAGATAGAAGAACTGAAAAAGCATTGCGAATACGTCCTCGTACACCGTGAAAGCATTCCGGACAGTACCAGCATGACGAGCCTGCAGCGCTCGCTTCCGGTACGCGGCAACGGAACCGGCTCCACGAGCAAGAAACGGCGTTCGCGGCTGTTTTCGTTATTTCGCAAGAATCGCAAGCAGGCACCACCGACGCCGGAGGACCATTTCGCGAGGACGGGCACCTTCTACAAGAACACGAAAAGTCTGAGGGAAGAACTTACGGTTGCCACCGGCGTACATGATAAAGCCGTAGCGACCGTAAAGTCGGTGATGCAACAGATGCGCACGACGGACGAGCTCGACGTGCAGCGGCTGACGACCGCTGTGACGCCAATGGTGCAGAGTGTCCTGCGCAATCCGGCTGCACTTGCGCACCTGGTCCGGCTACAGAAAAAAGGTGAATACCTGTACCACCATTCGCTCGCGTCGTCGGTCTGGGCAACCATCCTCGGCAGGCACATCGGGCTGGGTCGCAGCGATCTCAACGTGATTGCCCTCGGCGCAATGCTGCTCGACGTCGGCAAGACCCGTATACCGGACGAAATTCTGCAAAAGCCCACAGAGTTGTCGGCCCACGAAACGACATTCATGCGCAGGCACGTCGAGTTCGGGCTGGACATTCTCCATGAAACGGAAGACGTGGACCCACGTGTGATCGAAATGGTCCAGCACCACCACGAACGCTTCAACGGTACCGGCTACCCAAATGGTCTGCAGGGGAACGAAATTCCGGTGTTCGGCCGCATCGCCGGCATTGTCGATGCCTACGACGCCATGATTTCCAAGCGACCGTATGCCGAACCGATGTCTTCGTTCGACGCGCTTCGCAAATTGCGGGTGCTCGCCGACGTTGAATTCCAGGCCGAAATGGTCGACCAGTTCACGCAGGCTATCGGCGTCTTTCCGACCGGCACGCTGGTCGAGCTCAATACCGGCGAAGTTGCCGTGGTCACCAGTCAGAACCGCATACGCCGCCTGCGTCCGGAGGTCATGGTCATCATGGATGCGAGCAAGAACCTGATCGACAACTTTCGGGTCATCGACCTGAACAAGGTCTCGGTTGCCGGCGACGGGCGCGATTCGCTGTGGATCGAGCGTGGCCTGGCGCCCGGCTCGTACGGCATCGATCCGACCGAATTTTTCCTCGACTGAGCCGTGGCGACCTCGACGACAATACGGGAACCCGTGGCGGCAACGGCGACTGCCGTCGCGAACGCCGCGTATCACATCGATGCGGCAAAAGCGAAGAACGGCAACCTTGCAGTCCTGATGATCCAGGTGCGCGATGTGGACAGGCTGTACGCGTCTGCCGGACATCTTGCCGCCGGGCGTCGTATTGCGCACCTGCAGGAACGCTTCGCCGGCCTGGCCCGTCCGGGCGACCTGTTGTTGCCCATCGGTGATCGAAAGTTTGCGATGGTGCTTGCCGGCTTACGCAATCGGGGTCACGTGCAACTCGCGGCGCAGCAAATATTGCGCATCGTCGAACAGGCCCCGGCGAACAGCGCTCAACTCACGCTGCGCGTAAACATCGGTATTGCGATCGCTCCCCATCCGCAGGAGGACTCGCATCGTCTGCTGCAGGCTGCGGAAATCGCGCTGGTCAACGGCCGACGCGGCAACCACGCCGTCGCGTTTCACGAACTCAAGGATGACGCCCGGCTGTTGTCCGAATGGAATCTCGAGCAGCGGTTGGGCGACGCGCTCGAAGCCGGCGATCTCGAGTTGCACTATCAACCGAAGGTCAGCCTTCTCGGGAGCAACCACGTCGACGCTGAAGCATTGATGCGCTGGCACGATGCCGAGCACGGACCCATTCCACCTGATACGTTTATCGCCGTGGCCGAGCTGTGCGGCCTGATCGGTGACCTGACCTACTTCTCCGTGCAACGGGCCTGCCGCCAGCTCAGCCTCTGGACCGAAGCGCCGGCTCCCTGCATCGCGGTCAATATTTCACCACACATCGCACGCAACCCCGAGCTGATCGACGCAATCGAAAGCGCGACCGGAATCTGGGGTGTCGAAGCGCGACGACCCGTATTACAAGT
>CALKYK010000397.1 GCA_938003715.1 uncultured Gammaproteobacteria bacterium | reverse complement strand
CTCGATTCGACGCCCTTGCCGCACGCTGGTGGGATCCGGACGGTGATTTTCGCCCGCTGCACCAGATCAATCCGCTGCGGCTCGATTACATCCGCCAGCGAGTCACGCTGAACGGCTGCGAAGCGCTCGACGTCGGCTGCGGTGGCGGCATCCTGGCCGAGTCGCTGCATCGCCAGGGTGCCCGGGTCACCGGTATCGACATGGCGGAAAAGCCGCTGGCCGTAGCGCGTCTGCACCAGGCGGAAAGCGGCACCGAGGTCGAGTACCTGAAAAGCACCGCTGAAGCACTCGCCGATGAACGTGCCGGCCGCTACGACCTGGTCACCTGCCTCGAGATGCTCGAGCACGTGCCATCGCCGGCAACGGTCATTCGCGCCTGCCACGAGCTCGTCCGTCCGGGCGGCGACGTTTTCTTCTCGACGATCAATCGCAATCCGAAATCGTTCCTGTTCGCGATCGTCGGCGCCGAGTACGTGCTGAAACTGCTGCCGAAAGGCACGCACGAGTACGCAAAATTCATACGTCCGTCGGAGCTCGAGACCTGGGCGCGCAACGCAGGGCTCGAACTAGAAGCGATGATCGGACTGCACTACAACCCGCTGACGCGCGAGTACTGGCTGGCGCCCAATGTCGACGTCAACTACATGATGCACTTCCGTCGGCCCGAGTCCGCATGAATCGCACCGGCGACGCCGGCTTTGACGCGGTGTTGTTCGATCTCGACGGCACGCTCGTCGACACCGCACCCGACATGGTGGCGGTGCTGATGGACCTGCAGATGAGCGAGGGGCTCGAGCCGCTGCCCTACGACCTCGCTCGCTCGCACGTATCGAACGGCGCCGCCGGCCTGATCCGGCTCGCGTTCCCCGATGCGCCGCAGGCCTATCGCGAACGGCTGCACGCCGTGTACCTCGAGCGCTATGCCGCCTCGATTTGCGTCTACTCACGGCTATTTCCCGGCCTCGAGGCGCTGCTCGCGACGCTGGATACCGCGTCATGCCCGTGGGGCGTCGTCACCAACAAACCCGACTACCTGACCCGGCCGCTGCTTGACGGCCTGGCGCTTGCCGAGCGCGCGGCCTGCATCGTCAGCGGCGACACCCTGCCGGAGCGAAAACCGCACCCGGCGCCGCTGCTGCTCGCGAGCGACCAGGCAGGCGTGCCGGCGGAACGCTGTGTCTACATCGGCGATGCGGCTCGTGACATCGAGGCGGGCCGCGCT
>CALKYK010000396.1 GCA_938003715.1 uncultured Gammaproteobacteria bacterium | reverse complement strand
ACAAACTCCGCCTGGGATAATAGGTCGGCCAGTCATTTGCGCATGTTGCTACGACCAAGTCCGACTTTCGTGTTGTGGCGTACGCACCGCTTGTCGGGCGCGGCATCGATTCGACACGTACCTGGTGCGCGCCGGCTGACATGCATGCGCCTATTGCGCAGGACGCCGTACTGCTGAAGCGCGGTGCCGACAATTCCGCTGCGCGCGCATTCCTCGAGTTCCTGCAATCCGATGATGCAAGAGCAATGATCGAAGCCGCAGGGTATGCGCTGCCGTGAACCTGCCCGACACCGGTCCTCTCTGGCTGACGCTGGCGCTCGCAACGGTCACGACCGGCGCCCTGCTATTGCTGGGCACGCCGCTGGCCTGGTGGCTTGCGAACACGCGTTCCCGAATTCGGCCCGCGGTCGAGGCCGTGACCGCATTGCCGCTCGTGCTGCCGCCGACCGTGCTCGGCTTCTACCTGTTGATCGCGCTCGGCCCGGCATCGCCGATCGGTGCCTTCTGGCTCACCGTTACCGGCGACGCACTGACGTTTTCCTTTTCCGGCCTGGTCGTCGCTTCGATCGTGTACTCGCTGCCGTTCATGGTGCAGCCGTTGCAGACCGCGTTCGAATCCGTGGGGCGTGGCCCGCTCGAAGCGGCGGCAACGCTGCGCGCCAGCCCGCTCGATGCGTTTTTTTCCGTCGCCGTGCCGCAGGCCAGGCGCGGCTTCGTGACCGCGGCGATCCTGACATTCGCGCACACGATCGGCGAATTCGGCGTCGTGTTGATGGTCGGCGGCAACATTCCCGGCGAGACCCGGGTCATTTCCATTGCGATCTACGAACACGTCGAGACGCTGAACTATCGTGACGCGCACATTCTCTCGGCGGGGCTGATCGCGTTCGCCTTCGCCGTCCTCCTGTTCGTCTACGGCACGCGGCGCGGAGCACGTTTCGGTGTCCGCTGAGCCGATGCTGGCCGTCGACGTCCGCAAGACGTACCCGGACTTCGCTCTCGACGTCCGTGTCGAGCTGGCCCTCGACGGCATCACCGGGCTGTTCGGCCCGAGCGGCAGCGGCAAGACGACGTTCTTGCGCGCGCTCGCAGGCCTGACGCTGGCGGCCGGCCGAATCAGTTTCGGTGGCCAGACCTGGCTCGACAGCGCCGCCGGCGTCTGCCTGCCGCCGTGGCGGCGGCCGGTCGGCTACGTTTTCCAGGACGCGCGACTTTTCTCGCACCTGCCGGTGGCCGGTAACCTGGACTATGCTGCGCGACGCAGCCGCAACGGGTCGATCGATCGTCACGAGGTCGTCACAGCGCTCGACCTTGGCGAGCTAATGTCGCGCAGCATCGACGGACTGTCGGGCGGCGAACGTCAGCGGGTCGCCATCGGCCGGGCACTCCTGTCGCAGCCGCGCCTGCTGCTGCTCGACGAGCCGCTCGCTGCGCTGGACGTCGCGCGCAAGCGCGACATCATGCCGTACATCGAGTCCCTGCCGGCGCGCTTCGGTATTCCGGCTGTTTACGTCAGCCACTCGATCGACGAAATGGCGCGCCTTGCCTCGACGGTCGTCGTGCTCGACGACGGCAAACGCGCGGCGGCTGGTGAGGCGACCGGGGTATTGAACGATCTCGAATGGCAGCTGCATGGCGCCACCGCGGCGCCGCTGACGATACTCGAGGTCACCGTGATCGAGCAGCGGCCGGAACAGCACCTGACCTGTGTCGACTGTCACGGCAGTTCGATCACGGTACCGGCTCTGCCGGGACGCGAAGCGGGCGACCGGTTGCGGCTGTTCGTCGATGCCGGCGACGTCGCGCTCGCGCTGCAGCGGCCGACCGGCCTGTCCGTTCGCAACGTCATCGAGGGCACGCTCGCGGCACTTGATGCGGTACCCGGCACGGGCTTCGTCGTCGCCTCGGTGGACATCGGCGGCGCCCTGCTCAAGTCGCAGGTTACGCGTGACGCGATCCACGAGCTGGCGCTCGAGTCGGGCACGCCCGTCTTCGCGCTGTTGAAGACGGCGTCGTTCGAGCGCGGCCGGTTCTAGATTCTGCTTTGCCGCCGGGCGGCTTCAGGCGTCAGCCGTTTTCCGGCTCGGCCGGTTCCTCGGCGCCGACTTCCTGCGGCTCCGGCAACGGCACCGGCTGCGCTTCGGGTCCTTCCTGCGTGTGCTCGATGATCGCCCGCGCGTCCTCTTCCGTCGTCTCGTGGAACAGCCCGAGCTGGCAGTGATTGCCTTCGCGCAGGCCGAGCCCGTCGTCATACAGCACGCGGATCGTGTCCGTGTTGCACAGGCTGCCGCTGTGGGTCACGTAGGAAAAACGGTCCTGGCGTTTCAGGCCGCCGCACTGGCGCGGCAGGATGTTGTGGTAGACGCGACTGCCGGGCATGTAAAAAAGTATGTTGCGGTCGTCGACGACCTCGGTGCGCCTGACCATGCGCAGCTGGATGCAGTTGCGGCCACCGTCGAATTCGGGTTCTTCGTCCTGGGCGATCGCCGGCGTCAGCGGCAGCGCCAGGAGCGAAAGGGTTGCAGCGGTCAGAATTTGCTTGTTCATGATTCGTTGCCTACGATCCTGAAAAGCCGCGGCACCCATTGCCGCGACAGAGATCCTTTGCAGGGGCTTTAGAACTATGGCACTGAATTTAAGTTCCCGCCACGAATGGGTGCGTAAATCCGAGCTGCGCGCGATGAGTGTCGAGTGCGAACGCGTTGGCGGCGTCAATCTTTCGCAGGGCGTCTGCGACCTGGCCGTGCCGGAGCCGGTCACCCGCGCCGCGAAGGCGGCGATCGATAGCGGCAGCAACACCTATTCGCGGCATGACGGGACCGGCGCGCTGCGCCGCGCCCTTGCCGACAAGTACAGGCGCCGGGCCGGTCTCGACGTCGATGCCGAGCGCGAAATCGTGGTCAGCGCCGGCGCTACCGGAGCGCTCTACTGCACCTGCCTCGCGCTTCTCGAACCCGGCGACGAGGTGATCCTGTTCGAGCCTTACTACAGCTACCACGAGAGTACGCTGATCGCGACCGAGGCCCGGCCCGTGTTCGTGCCGACGAAAGCGCCGGACTGGTCTTTCTCGATGCAGGACCTCGAGAACGCGGTCTCCGAGCGCACGCGGGCGGTGATCCTCAATACGCCGTCCAATCCCTCCGGCAAAGTCTGGTCGCGACAGGAGATCGAGCAGCTCGCCGATTTTTGCGAACGCCACGACCTGTTCGTGTTCACTGACGAGATCTACGAACACTTTCTCTACGACGGGCAGGAGCACGTATACGCGGCGACGCTGCCCGGCATGCGCGAGCGGACGATCACGATTTCGGGCCTGTCGAAGACATTCAGCATCACCGGCTGGCGCATCGGCTACGCGATCTGCGATGCGAAGTGGGCGAGGGCGATCGGCAACTTCAACGACCTGGTCTACGTCTGCGCGCCGACGCCATTGCAGCTCGGCGCGGCCGCCGGCATCGTGGAGCTCGACGACGAGTACTTCGATGCTTTGTCCGGCAAGTACCGCGAGAAGCGCGAGATCCTCTGCGGCGCCCTCGACGCCGCCGGGCTGACACCCTATGTACCGCAGGGCGCCTACTATGTGTTGGCCGACGTAGCGGCGCTGCCCGGCAAGGATTCGAAGGAACGTGCGATGTACCTGCTCGAAGAGTCCGGCGTCGCGAGCGTGCCGGGCCGCTCGTTCTACAAGGGCGACGGCGGCGAGACGCTGGTGCGCTTTTGCTTCGCCAAGGAAAACGCGGTACTCGAGGACGCCTGCCGGCGCCTCGAGAAATTCGCGAAGGGTAAGTTGCGAAGAGCCGGCTAACTGCCGAGCCGGTAGCGCAGCTTCACGACCAGCTGGTCGCCGAGCGGGTCCTGCCAGGCCTGGTCGAACAGGTCACCGTATCCGGCGAGATCGGTGCGCCGGCTGTCGCCTTTCGTGTAGACGATGAACAGGTCCGACAGCGGTGCGATCTGCAACCGGTAGTGAAACTGACAATTCAGCTACGAAATGATCTGGCGTTCGCTGTCGCCCGGCGGCTTCGGTCCCTCGACCAGCCGCGTATCGTCGACCGGCAGCGTGTAGAAGCGGTCCTCTTTCGCTCGGATGCCGACCCACTGCAGGCCGACGCGCAGCTGCTGCTTGCTGGTCGGGTAGTACTCCAGGCGAAACTCGGGGCGCCACTGGCGGGCGATGAAGCTCGTGAAGTTGCGGTCTTCCTGGTGCAGCAGCCAGCCGTCGCGGTCGGCGTGGCTCGCCTCGAGCTCGATGGAGAGGTCATCGCGCGGTCGCCAGGTCAGTTCCAGCTCGCCTTCGATCTCGCGGCCGCTGACCGTCTCGCCCATGTAGCTCAGCCGCCCGGACAAGCTCCAGGGCAGCGACGTGTTGGTCTGGTATTCGATGAAAGTCGTGCTGCGAGCCCGCACCTCGAACGTACCGTTGCCGAAGCTGTTGCGGTCGTCGAAGCGCTGCGGGAAATGCGCGACGCGGCCGCTGATCGAGTGCAGGTTGTTGAACGTTGCCGATGCGTTCAGCGCGATCGCGTTACTGGTGCGATAGCCGTCGCCGTTCACCTCGTAGCGCAGGAACGGCGCGATGCGCAGCGTGCGGAAGTGCTCCAGCCCGGAACGAATCCATTCGACGCGATAGCGGATGTCGTCGACGTCGTTACGCACCAGGAAGCCGAGGTCGTTGACGTCGATCGTGTCGTCGAGCGAGGACAGTTCCAGGAAGTGCCGCAGTCCCTGCCGGGGCGTGTACGTGACGTTCGCGGAACCGCCGTAACCGGTACCATCGCCGTCGCGATCCGACATGACCAGCTGGCCGTCGAATTTCCAGCGCCCGCTCGTGGACAGGTAGTGGAAATCCGAGCCGTGCACGATCGCATCGCCGTCGTCGTGCGCAACGAGCGTCGAGATCCAGCCGAGCCCGCGATAGGCAGCGCCCTCGCTGTCCTCGTACAGGAGACGCATGACGCCGAAATCGCGACCCGCCTGCGTGTAGCGCAGCGCATCGTCGGCAAGATAATCCGTGTCGTCCTCGACGGCGCCCAGCAGGCCGAAGCGCAGGCGCCCGAGCTGGCCGGTGGCCTTGGTTGCGGCGATGATGTCCGCGGGGCGCAGCCGGTCGCGTCGTTCGAGCTCGACGCCGTCTGGCAGGTCGACGTCGCCGGGCCGGCCGCCGATGCGGCGCGTGTTGACGATCGTCAGCCCGGGCTGGCCGCCGCCGCCGCCACCGCCCTCAACGTCGAATATGTCGCGGCCCTCGAGAAAGAAAAGCCGCTTCTCCGGGAAAAAGGTCTCATTTGCCGTCAGGTTGACGACGACGTCGTCGGACTCGACGGAGCCGAAATCCGGGTTGACGGTGGCCGTGAGCTGGAAGTTCGTTGACGGCCGCCAGAACATGTCGGCGCCGGCCTTGAACTCGCTGTCGCTGACGACGCGGTCGTAGGTACCGGAGGCATACGGGAACAGGCTCCACTGCTGCGCCGGGTCCACCGCCTCGAGTTCCAGCGGCTGAAAGTCGCTGATGAATCGCGGCCGCGTGCTCGGCAGCGGCGGCCAGCCCCAGCGTTCGTCGAGATGTGCCACCTTGCGGCTTACGTAGATGCCGATGCGGCGCGTGCCGTCCTGTTTCGGCATCGCCATCTGCGACCACGGCACGAAGAACTCGGCCGACCAGCCGCGCTCCGTGCGCCGCGTCGCGCCGTACCAGGCGCCGTCCCAGTCGCGGCCGTATTCGCGTTCCGGCAGAATCGTGCCGTCCATTTCGCTGTCGCCGAGCGACAGGTTCATCCAGTAGCCGTAGCGGCCGTCGCCGGACGTGTCCAGCGTGAACCCGACGTTGTCGCGGTTGATGTCGAACGCGTCGCGCGGCGCGTTGCGCTGGATCAGCGTTTCGGGCGGCTGCTCCATGTCGAAGGACACGTACATGCCGCGCTCGGTGTAGAACATGCGCAGGTCGGTGCCGTACGGCACGCTCGACAGCGTGTCGGGATCGATCACCCGCAGCTCGCCGAAGGGTTCGATACGGCGCCAGGCCGATTCGTCGAGGCTGCCGTCGATCTGCACCTCGGCCTCGCCGTCGAGCATGCGCAGCAGGCGTATCGGCGACCGTTCGCCGGTTACGT
>CALKYK010000395.1 GCA_938003715.1 uncultured Gammaproteobacteria bacterium | reverse complement strand
GCCCCGCCTGTGGCAGCAGCTTGCCCTGCGCGGCACCGACGGCGAGCAGCGGCGCGCCCATGCCGAGGCTCATTGCAAAGAGTGCCGTCCCGCCGCGCAGCATGTCACCGGTCTGCGCGATGACGGTGAGCGCCGCGATCAGCGCGTCTTCGACGCAGGCGGGTAGGATCAGCGACGAGATCGCGCCCATGATGAACGCGCCGATCGCAGTGCCGGCTTTCTGATTGCTGCTGACGCTGGCCAGGCGTGACTGAATGGTCGACGGCATCTGCAGGTCGTACAGGCCGAACATGCCGGCCGCGAGAATGACGAAAATCAGGGAGAACACCGTCAGCACGCCCGGCTGGTTGAAGGTTGCCTGCAGCTGCATGCCGGCGCCCGCCGCGGCCGCGCCGACGCCCGCGGCCGTATAGACGATCGCCATGCCGAGCACGTAGGAAAGCGCCAGCATGAAGCCGCGCGATGCGCTGACGTCCTTGCCTTCGCCGGCAATGATGCCCGACAGGATCGGCACCATCGGCAGCACGCAGGGCGTAAACGCGAGCAGCAGGCCGGCACCGAAGAAAGTGGCAATGGTCAGCCACAGGCTCGAGCCGGTGATCACCTGCGCCAGCCGTGCCTGTTCCGAGACCGGCGCCGCCGCGGCGGGTGCGATCGCTGCGAGCGCCGTCACCGCGGTCGCCTGCGGCAACGACACGGACATCACCTTCGTCACCGGCGGGTAGCAGATGCCGCCGTCGGCGCAGCCCTGGTAGCCGAGTTCGATATCGAGGTCCATCGCCTGTGGCGTGGCGCGGGCGATCGCCAGGCGGCCGAAGACGTCCTCGTGGTAGACCTCCATCTCGCCGAAGTACTGGTCGGTCTTCATCTCGCCCTGCGGCAGGTCGAGGATGCCGGCCTGGGCGACGTCCGATTTCGCTTTCGCGCTGATCTTGTCCTTGTACAGGTAGTAACCGGGCGCGACCCGGATCGCGACCTCGACCGTGTTGCCGTCCAGGGCGGTCAGCACCGGCTGGAACGCCTCATCGACGGGCAGAAATTCGCTGTTCGCGCCGCTCGAGCCGAACGCGCTGAAATCGAGCGACTGGCTACCGGTCCGGGCGGCCAGGAGCGGCACGGTCTCGGTCCAGCGCTGCGGCGGATAGCAAAGACCGATGTCGGCGCAGCCCTGCGACTTGATCACGAGTTCCACGCTGTCGGGGGCCGCACCGGTGACCGTGTACGGAATGCTGACGTAGAAGCGGTCGCGGTAGATTTGCTGCACGCCGAAAAACTCGTCTTCGTGCTCTTCGCCCCGGGGTAGTTCGACGCGTCCCAGAACGACGCCGTCCGTGCCGCTTTCGTAGGACATCTTGCTGCGGTACAGGTAGTAGCCGTCCTCGACCACCCAGTCGATCTCGATCGCCTGGCCGGTGTCGGCAACGGCATAGCGGTACGCCTCGGTCGGGCGCAGGATGTCCTGGCCGTGGGCCCAGAGCGGCGCGGCCAGCACGGCAGCAAAAAGGAGTCTGGCGAGTCGTTTCGGCATGTCGGTCGTCGTTGCCACGTTGCCGGGGATTAGACCGGCGCGGCGGCAGGTTTCTTACCCATTATGTGAATTGCCCGTGTCCGCCGCGACTGAGCATACCGGCGGCCCCGCCCGCTGTCATTGATGCAGGCCGCAAAACGAGGGCGCCCGGGCGCTTGAAATTTGCGGCGCGGTCCCTATCATTGGCACTCCCTTTGGCCGAGTGCTAACAATCTTCGGCATATCGCCAGAAAAATGGCGAAAAATCATAAATTTAGAGGAGAGCTAATCGATGAAGATTCGTCCGCTACATGACCGCGTCATCGTCAAGCGCATGGAAGAGGAGCGCACGTCCCCGGGCGGCATCGTTATTCCCGACGCGGCAGCCGAGAAGCCCATCAAGGGCGAGGTCATTGCCGTGGGCAACGGCAAGATCCTGGAGAACGGGGAGATTCGTGCCCTGGATATCAAGAAGGGCGACAAGGTCCTGTTCGGCAAGTATTCCGGAACCGAGGTCAAGGTCGACGGCGAAGAGCTCCTGGTCATGAAGGAAGACGACATCATGGCCGTGATCGAAGGCTGACGGTCCGCACGACGAATATATTTCACTGAACTAAAGCGCAAGAGGTAAGTAACAAATGTCTGCTAAAGAAGTTCGTTTCAGCGACGACGCACGGCAGAAGATGTTCGCAGGCGTGAACGTCCTCGCCAACGCGGTCAAGGTGACCCTCGGTCCCAAAGGTCGCAACGTAGTGCTCGAGAAGAGCTTTGGCGCACCGACCGTCACGAAGGACGGCGTTTCGGTTGCCAAGGAAATCGAGCTGGAAGACAAGTTCGAGAACATGGGCGCACAGATGGTCAAGGAAGTTGCTTCCCAGACGTCTGACGTCGCCGGTGACGGCACCACGACCGCAACGGTGCTGGCGCAGGCCGTGCTGCGCGAAGGCCTGAAGTCCGTCGCAGCCGGCATGAACCCGATGGACCTGAAGCGCGGCATCGACAAGGCGATGCACGCCATCGTCGAAGAGCTCGCGAAGCTGTCGAAGCCCTGCGAGGACGACAAGGCGATCGCCCAGGTCGGATCGATCAGCGCCAACTCCGACACCGAGATCGGCGAGATCATCTCCGACGCGATGCAGAAGGTCGGTAAGGAAGGCGTAATCACCGTCGAGGAAGGCTCCGGTCTCGAGAACGAGCTGGAAGTCGTCGAGGGTATGCAGTTCGATCGCGGCTACCTGTCGCCGTACTTCATCAATGACGCACAGAGCCAGAGCGTCGAGCTGGAGAATCCGCTGGTGCTGCTGCACGACAAGAAGATCTCGAACATTCGCGATCTGCTGCCGGTGCTCGAAGGCGTTGCCAAGTCCGGCCGTCCGCTCCTGATCATCGCGGAAGACGTCGAGGGCGAAGCGCTTGCAACGCTGGTGGTCAACAACATCCGCGGCATCGTCAAGGTCGCGGCCGTCAAGGCCCCGGGCTTCGGCGATCGGCGCAAGGCCATGCTGCAGGACATCGCAATCCTGACCGGCGGCCAGGTGATTTCCGAGGAAGTCGGCCTGTCGCTCGAGAAGGCGACGATCGACGACCTGGGTGAGGCGAAGAAAGTCCAGATCACCAAGGAAAACACGACGATCATCGACGGTGCCGGCCGCGCGGAAGACATCAAGGGCCGCGTCGAGCAGATCAACAAGGAGATCGAGGAATCGAGCTCCGACTACGACAAGGAGAAGCTGCAGGAGCGCGTTGCGAAGCTCTCCGGTGGTGTCGCGGTGATCAGGGTCGGTCCGGCGACCGAGGTCGAGGTGAAAGCGAAGAAGGAC
>CALKYK010000394.1 GCA_938003715.1 uncultured Gammaproteobacteria bacterium | reverse complement strand
GAGGAAGTACGCGACTACCGCGCGCCGTCGTCGCGCAGCGGCAAGTTGCAGAGCGTTCTGCACTGCATCGACAGCGCAGAGCCGTCGACGGGCACCGAGTTCGACCGGCCGCTGGACAAGTTTCGCGAGCACGTCAGCCGGCGCGGCCTCGTCGCCGTGATCTCGGACTTCTACACCGACATCGACAGCCTCATCGCGGGCGTCCGGCCGCTCGCCTGGCAGGGCCAGGACGTGGCCTTCTTCCAGGTGCTCGACGCGCAGGAACTCGACCCAGACGTGCGCACGAACCTGCTGCTGGAAGACGTCGAAACCGGCGAAGCCGTGGAAGTCGCGCCGCAGTTCATGCGCGAGGATTATCCGCAGCGCATTCGCGCGCACGTCGACCGGCTGCAGAAAGCGGCTGCCGGGCTCGGCGCGGATCACCTGATGCTGCGCACCAGCGACTCGCTCGACCAGGCGCTGCGCAACTACCTGCTGTTCCGCCAGAGGCGCCAGTGATGGGACTGCTGGCGCCGCTGTTCCTGCTCGGGCTCGCCGCGATTGCGCTGCCGCTGTGGCTGCACCGGCTGCAGACCGAAAGCGCTGATCGCAAGCCGTTCAGTTCCGCAATGCTGCTCGAATCGGCGGAGGAGCGGGTGCACGTGCGGAAAAAACTCAAGTACCTGCTTTTGATGGCGTTTCGCATCGCGCTGCTGGTACTGGTCGCGCTGGCATTCGCCAAGCCTTTCCTGAGTGCGCCGCCGCAGGTCATCGCCGGCAGCGCGGCCGGCAGCCATCTGCTGCTGGTCGACACGTCGGCGTCGATGGCACGTGCCGGCGTCTTCGAGCAGGCGCTCGAGGAAGGACGCCGCGTCATTCGCGACGCGCCCGGCGATGCCGTGCTGCAGGTCGTCGCCGCCGACGACCGGCTCACCGTGCCGGCTTCGCCGACTCTTGATCGAAGCGAAGCGGTCGCCGTGCTCGAATCACTGACGCCTTCCGCCCTGCGCCTCGACTACGGCGAGGTCATGCGCGCCATCGAGCGTGTGGCGGCGAGCCTGCCGCAGCCGGTCACGCTGCATTTCGTCAGCGACTACCAGTCGACCGGCATGCCGGTGCGTTTTTCCGACCTCGTCGCGCGACAGGTCGCCGACTTCACGCCGCACGTGGTCGGCACCGGGGAACCGTTCAACTGGTCGGGGACCTATCTGCGCGGGACGGCGGACGGCATCGTCGTGGGGCTCAACGGCGCCGGCGCTCGCGAGCGCGTCGGCGACGTGGAAGTATTGCTGAACGGGGAAGTCGTCGAGGCCCGCGGACTGAGCCAGACCGGCCCGCAGTCGCTGACATTCGAAATGCCGGACTACGAGCCCGGCGACAATCGCGTCGAAGTACGCATCGTTACGGATGACGACCTGGCCGTCGACAACCGCTGGTTTCACGTCGTCGACAACCGTCCGCCCGCACCGATACCGCTGATCACCGCCGGCCCGCGCGGACTGCCGGTCACCTACCTCGCGGCTGCGCTGGAATCGGCCGGCGACTACCAGGTCGAGCTGCACACGATCGGCGACTTCGACCCGCGCGTGATGACGCGGTATCGCTGGGCGATCATCGACGACATCGGCGCAATCGACGCGGTTCTCGCCGATGAACTTCGCGCGTTCGTCGAGGGCGGCGGCAACCTGCTTGCATTCGCCGGCGAGCGTGCGGCCGGCCTGGAAACGTTGCCGGTTAGCGGCCACGCTCCGGCGGCGTCCAGCCTGAGGGACGCCGGGCAGGCGTTCCTGGCCATCGGCCAGCTCGATACCCGGCACCCGGCGCTGGCCGACACGGACGGCTGGCAAAGCGTTCGCGTCGAGCGCCACCTGCCGCTCGAAACCGGCGATGACGATGAAGTGCTTATTCGCCTGGAGAATAACGAGCCGTTCCTGATCGAGCAGCGCATCGGCGCAGGCAAGCTGCTGCTGTTGCCGGGCAGCCTCGACAACCGCTGGAGCGACCTGCCGGTGCGGCCGGTGTTCGTCAGCTTCGTCATCGAGGCGGCGCGCTACCTGTCCGGCGTCAACGACATCGCGCGCACCTATACCACCGGTGCAAACCTGCCGCTTGCCGTTACCGGGCGGGCGTCGGGGCAGGTCGTCGATCCGGATGGCAATACCGTGCTGTCGCTCGCGGACACGACCCGCGAACAGCAAATAAAATTGAATAAACCCGGCTTCTACGAGGTCTACACCCTCGAAGGAGAAACGATTGTCGCCGCCAATCCCGACCCGCGCGAATCGGACCTGCAACGAATCAGCCAGGACGTGCTCGACCGCTGGCAGGCGGCTACCGATTTCGATCCGGCGACGAACGGCGGCACAGCCGTGATCGAGGAGACGCGCACCGTGGAATTGTGGCACTGGTTACTGCTCCTGCTCGCACTCGTTGTCATCGGCGAGTCGATTCTCGGTAATATGCACCTGAGTCCGCGGCAAACGGCGTCACGCGCATGAGTGCAACAGCGACATTCGAACGCTACCTGAACCTGTTCCGACTGCGACTGAAGCAGCGCATAATGGCGCGCGGCTTCGCCGTATTTTTCGTCGCGGCACTGGTCATCACGCTGGCCGCGGTCGCATTAGCAAACCGCCTCGGTTTCCCGGACGGCCTCGTGATCGCCTCGCGACTCGTCCTGTTCGGCACGCTCGCCGGCATCGCCTGGTGGCTGGTCGTGCGGCCCGGCAAGGAGGTCGACGGCGATGGCGCGAGGGAGATCGAGACCGCGACTCCCGAGTTTTCCGGCCGCGTAGAGACCTGGATCGAAACGCGGGATGACGGCAACCCGTTCCGCGACCTGCTCGCCGAGGACACACTGAAAATCGCCGAGTCGCATCCGCCGGAGCGGCAGGTGGCGCAGCGCGATATCTCGCTGCCGTCGGCGATCGCGGCGACGGCCGCCATCGCACTGCTCGCCGTCGGCATCGCCGGCCCGGGCAACTACGCCTACGGCGTGCGCCACCTGTGGTTCGGCTGGATGTTCACGAACCTGCTGCCGCCGCAGAGCATCGAGGTGCTGCCCGGCGACGAGGGCCTGCGCAAGGGCGGCACGCTGAACGTGCGCGCAACGATGCAGGGTTTCGAGCCCGGCGAAGCGTACGTGCACGCGCGTTTCGGTGGCGGCGACTGGCAGCAGGTCGAGATGCTGCCTGCCGACGACGGGTTCGAGTTCACGTTCTTCTCTGTGCGCGAACCGCTCGAGTACTACGTGTCCGCCGCGAATGTGCGCAGCCCGAGCTATGACGTCAGCGTCGTCGACCTGCCGGTCGTCGAGAACCTCGTGCTGACGTATCGCTTCCCCGACTGGACCGGGCGCGACGAGGAAAACCACGACCCGGGCGGCGACGTGCGCACGATTGCCGACACCGAGGTGGAAGTGCAGGTACGCACCGACCGGCCGATGACGCCCGGCGCGCTGCTGGTCGACGACGAGGAGATCGAACGCGACCTCGCCGGCAACACCGGGACGGCACGGTGCACGGTCGAGGACGATGGCCAGTATTTCGTCGCGGCAATGGTCGGTGGCGAGCGCATCCGGCTCACCGACGACTACTTCATCACCGTGCTGGAAGACGAGCTGCCCGAGATCGAGTTTGCCCGTCCCGGGCGCGACTGGAGCGCGAGCAGCATCGAGGAAGTGACCGCGCGCATTTCGGCGCGCGACGACTTCCGCCTCGAATCGCTCGAGCTGAAGTATTCCGTGAACGGCGGCGAGTGGCAGTCTGTCGAGCTGCCGGTTGCGAACGGCGACGTCGAGGTGGACCACGTGTTCTTTCTCGAGTCGATGTCGCTGTCCGGCGAGCCGCTGGTGCCCGGCGATCTGATTTCCTACTACGCGGTTGCCGGCGACCGGGCGAACAGCGCCAGCACCGACATCTTTTTCGTCGACGTGCAGCCATTCGACCGGCGCTATTCGCAGTCGCAGCAGTCCGGCGGCATGGCCGGGCAGCAGGGCGGGCAGCAGGACGAGATATCGCGCCGGCAGCGCGAGATCATCGTCTCGACATGGAACCTGATCCGCGAACGCGAGGAGGGCAGGCGCGACGACCCCGCCTATGTGTCCGACAACGCGGCGCTCCTGTCGCGGGTGCAGTCGACCCTGCGTGACCAGGTGCAGACGCTCGCGCGGCGCACACAGGCACGGCAGCTGACCGCCTCCGCGGAGGAGATCGCGCGCTTCGTCGAGAACCTCGCCCGCGGCCGAGCGCCTCGGTGAAATCGAACTCGAGCAGGCGATCCTGCCGGAACAGGAAGCGCTGCAGCACCTGCTCGCGGCCGAGGCGGTGTTCACCGACATCAGCGTGTCGCTGCAGGCGAATAATCGCGGCGGGGGCGGCGGCCAGGCCGGCCGCGACCTCACCGAGATGTTCGAGCTCGAAATGGACCTCGAGAAGAACCAGTACGAAACCGGCAGCCGGGCCACGCCCAACCCGCCGCAGCAGCAGATGGAAGAAGCGGCGAACG
>CALKYK010000393.1 GCA_938003715.1 uncultured Gammaproteobacteria bacterium | reverse complement strand
GCGTACTCGCCTTCATCGCGTCGTCGATGCTGCGTATGACGTAGTCGACGTCGTCGGGCGAGCAGCTCGTGTCGACGACCGCGCCCACGGGGATGCCGAGCTTGCGCGCCTCGCGTACCGCAATGTCCTCGTAGTCGACGTCAACGACGAACAGCACGTCGGGCAGCGCCGTCATGTCCTTGATGCCGCCCAGGCTGCGCTCGAGCTTTTCCTGCTCGCGCTTCAGGCCGAGCGCTTCCTTCTTCGTCAGCCGGTCGAAGCCGCCATCGTCGGCCATCTGCTCGAGTTCCTTGAGGCGCTTCACCGACTGCCGCACGGTCTTGTAATTGGTCAGCATGCCGCCGAGCCAGCGGTGGCTGACGTAGGGCATGCCAGAGCGTTCGGCCTGGGTGCGGATAGCGTCTCTCGCCGCACGCTTGGTGCCGACGAACAGCACGGTGCCACCGTCCGCCACCATGGTCTTGACGAACGCAAACGCGTCGCGAGCCATGGGCAGGCTCTTCTCGAGGTTGATGATGTGGATCTTGTTGCGTTCGCCGAAGATGTAGGGGGCCATCTTCGGGTTCCAGTAACGGGTCTGGTGACCGAAATGCACGCCAGCCTCTAGCATCTGGCGCATGGAAACGTCTGCCATGAGTATTCTCCGGGTTAGGCCTCCGCACACCCCGTCCCGCAACCCCTTTTCTGGTGGGGCACCCAGCGTGACGTGACGGTGTGCGTGTGTAGTCATTGCCTCTGGGGCGCGCGCTTTATACCATACTGACTCGAGGCCAACAACGCGGAAACACTGAAAAATCCGGGGTCGAACCGGGAGTTGCCCAGGCGCCGGCGCGCAGGCCCCGCGGGCGGAAAATCGCGGTTCGCCCCCGACTCGTTTGATGAATATCACGCTCAAAACCGCCGAGGAACAGGACCGGATGCGGGTCGCCGGACGGCTCGCCGCCGACGTGCTGGACATGATCGGCGAGCACGTCCGGCCAGGCGTGACCACCGATGAGCTGAACTCGATCTGTCACGACTACATCACCGGTACGCTGGATGCGGTCCCGGCGCCGCTCAACTACCGCGGCTTCCCGAAATCGATCTGCACCTCGGTCAATCACGTCGTCTGCCACGGCATCCCGGGCGAGCGCAAGCTGAAGGCCGGGGACGCCCTCAATATCGACATCACCGTGATCAAGGACGGCTTCCACGGCGACACCAGCCGCATGTTCCTGGTCGGCAAGCCGGCCATCCAGGCGGAACGGCTGTCAAAAATCGCCTTCGAGGCGATGTGGCTCGGCATCGAGGAAATCGCCCCGGGCAAGCGCCTGGGCGATATCGGCGCCGCGATCCAGAAGCACGTCGAGAAAAACCGCTTTTCCGTGGTCCGCGAGTACTGCGGGCACGGCATCGGCCGCGTCTTCCACGAGGACCCGCAGGTGCTCCACTACGGCCGGCGCGGCACCGGCGTGGAGCTCGAGGCCGGCATGACGATCACCGTCGAACCGATGGTCAACGCCGGCAAGCGTCACGTCCGGCTGCTGCCGGACGGCTGGACCGTCGTCACCAAGGATCACAAGCTGTCGGCGCAGTGGGAACACACCGTGCTCGTGACCGAAACGGGCTACGAGGTGCTCACGCTCGGTGCGGCCGACCGCTGACGCGGTACGGCACTCGCATGCCGACCCTGGCAAAACAACCGACACACGGCGCCGACCCGGCGCGGGAGCTCGTACAGTCGATGCTGGCCGGCGACGACGCCGCGCTGACACAGGTGCGGGCCGCGCTCGATGCGGCCACGGCGAACCTGGCCGAGCGCTTTGCCGATGGTGAATCGGTCGCGAACCTGGTGCGCGTGCGTGCCGGCGTCGTCGACGACCTCCTGGCGCGTCTGTGGCAGGCGCACGTAACGGACGGCGCTGCTGCGCTGGTGGCGGTCGGCGGCTACGGACGCGGAGAACTGCATCCCTGCTCGGACGTCGACATCATGGTCCTCACCGGGGATGAGCTGACCGAATCGGGGGAGCAGGCAATCGGCGCGTTCCTGACCGCGCTCTGGGACACCGGCCTCGATATCGGCCACAGCGTCCGCAGCGTGGCCGAGTGCCGGCAGCAGGCGGAAGCCGACATCACTGTCGCCACGACGCTGATGGAATCGCGCCTGCTCGACGGCGAGCCGTCCCTGTATGCCCGCATGCAGGCCGCGGTCGGACCGGATGAAATCTGGCCGTCCGACCGCTTTTTTGCGGAAAAGCGCCGCGAGCAGGAGGCGCGCCACCACCGTTACGACGATACCGCCTACAAGCTCGAGCCGAACGTCAAGGGCAGCCCCGGCGGCCTGCGTGACCTGCAGATGATCGGCTGGGTGGCCAAGCGCCACTTCGGCGTCGAAACGCTCGACGCGCTGGTCGAGCAGCGATTCCTGAGCCGCGGACAGCTCAGGAAGCTCAAGGACTCGCAGGAATTCCTGTGGCGCGTGCGCTTCGGCCTGCACACGCTGACGGGACGGCGCGAGGACCGGCTGCTGTTCGACCACCAGGCCAGGCTCGCGACGATGCTCGGCTATGAGGACGCAACCTACACGCTCGCGGTCGAACAGCTGATGCAGCGCTATTACCGCACCGTCATGGACCTGAGCCGCCTGAACGAAATGCTGCTGCAGCTTTTCGAGGAGGCAATCCTCATGGACCCGGACGCGCCGCCGCTGCCGATCAACGCGCGCTTCCAGGTCAAGAACGGCTTCCTGCAAACGACCCACGACGAAGTGTTCCGCCGCGAGCCCTCCGCGTTGCTCGAGATCTTCCTCCTGTTGCAGCAACACGCGGACATCCGCGGCGTCAGCGCCACGACGATCGCGCTGATCCGCCGGCACCTGTACCTGATCGACGAGGAATTCCGGCAGAACCCGCGCAACCATCGACTGTTCCTGTCGATCCTGCGCGCGCCGTCGGGCGTCACGCATGGGCTGCGGCGCATGAACCGATACGGCGTGCTCGGCCTGTACATCCCGGCCTTCGGCCGCGTCGTCGGCCGCATGCAGTACGACCTGTTCCACGCCTACACCGTTGACGAACACACGCTCACGGTCGTCAGCAACCTGCGCAAGTTCGCGCTCACGAGATTCGACCACGAATACCCGCATTGCAGCCGGCTGATGCAATCCTTCGACAAGCCGGAAATCGTCTACCTCGCGGGACTGTTCCACGACATCGCGAAAGGTCGCGGCGGCGACCATTCCGAGCTCGGTGCAGTGGACGCCGAGGCGTTTTGTCTCGAGCACGGGCTGTCCGAGTACGAGGCGCGTACCGTCGCATGGCTGGTGCGCCACCATCTCGCGCTGTCGATGACCGCGCAGAAAAAGGATCTCGGCGACCCGGACGTCATCAACGAGTTCGCGACCCGCGTCGGCGACCAGGCGCACCTCGACTACCTGTATGTGCTGACGGTGGCCGACGTCAAGGGCACGAACCCGAAGCTGTGGAACTCGTGGAAAGCGACGCTGTTCCGCGACCTTTACGAACTGACGTCTCGGGCTTTACGCCGCGGCACCGAGAACCCGATCGACCGCGAACTGCTGATCGGCGAAACGCAGGCGCAGGCCAGGGACCGACTCGAGCGTTCCGGCTTCGACCCTTCCGAGGTAGACCGCATCTGGCAAATCCTTACCGAAGATTATTTCCTGCGCTATCGCGGCGAGGAAATCGCCTGGCATACGCGCGTGCTCGGCGGCGCCGAACTCGACGCCGCAGCCGGGCTGGTCGACCTGCGCCGGCAAACCGACGGCGACGGTATCGAGGCGTTGCTGTATACGCCGCGGCGCAAGCGCACGTTTGCGCACGCGACAGCGGTACTGGACGAGCTCGGGATGACGATCGTCGACGTGCGCATTGTGCCGCTGGCGAACGATTTCAGTCTCGACACCTATGTATTCATGGAACTCGACCAGCGTACCGAGATCGATGCCGCGCGCCTGGAAAAAATACGCCGCACGCTGACGCGCATACTGTCGACCGGCGACGACCAGGTCTCCGCGGTGACGCGACCGGTGCCTCGCCAGGTGCGCATGTTCACGACCCGTACCGATATCAACTTCGATCGCGACGTTGCGAACGAACGGACGATCATGGAGCTCGTCGCGGCGGACCGGCCCGGCTTGCTGTCGATCGTCGGCCGGCTTTTCATCGAGTTCGACATCGACATCGAAACCGCCAAGATCCTGACTATCGGCGAACGTGCCGAGGACGTTTTCTACATCGTCGACCGGCATGGCCGTGCCTTGCCGAGCGAGGTGTGCGACGAGCTGCGCACGAGGCTGCAGCAGGCCATCGAAGCAGACCTGTGAA
>CALKYK010000392.1 GCA_938003715.1 uncultured Gammaproteobacteria bacterium | reverse complement strand
GGTAGTTGGTGTAGAAGACAAGGTAGCCGGGATCAGTAACGAAGGCCTTGCACAGGACGACGCGCGCCGACGGCTGCGCGTCCGCGTCCACCGTCGCGATCGTCATCGAGTTCGGGTTGCGCTGCAGGTCCGCGGCGGCGGCTTCCTTGATCCACGCATCGGCCCAGTGCATCGGGTCGCCGGGCAGGGTTTCCGGCAGGCGATCGCCCGGTTTGCTCGCTTTCAATGCCGGCTCCGTGTGCTCAGGACTGCTCTCCATGGTTGGGCCCGACGAACGTGCCGCCTTCCCGCCTCGGGTCCGCGGCCACCGAAAAACCGTCGCGGCGACTGTAGTGCGCCGCGGCGACGCCGCCGAAGTACATGCTGAGCTCCGGGTAACGCGTGACCTCGAGACCCGTTGCAGGCACGTCGAGGCCCGGTTCGACCGCGAGTTCGGCGCCGTCTTCATCGATTTTAAGGTGCAGGCGAGGATGTGCCACTGCCCGGGCGAGATCAAGACCGCGCTGTACGAAATTGACGAGAAGCTGGTGCAGGGCGGTCGTGATGCGGTCGGCGCCCGGCGAACCGATCGCGAGTACGCCGTCCTCGGAGCGGGCGACGCTCGGCGCCATGTTCGACGGCAGCCGCTTGCCCGGCGGACCGGCTTTTAGCCCGCGGCGATTCAGTTCGAGCTCGCCGAGGCAGTTGTTCAGCCACAGGCCGGTGCCTTCCGGCATCTCCCCGGAGCCGTAACCGGACGACGCCGTGATCGAGCAGGCCATGCCGCAGTTGTCGACCGCTGACGTGTGCACGGTCGACGCCGACGCGTACTTCGACAACAGTTCTCCGGAGCTCGCAAGCGTCAGCATGCGGGTCACAGGCTCCAGCACGTCGTCCGCCGGGTCGAGTTCCGCGCCGCGGAACCGATAGGTCGCTTCCTGGGCGCGGATCAGCGGGCGTACGGCTGCGTGGTCCCAGTCTCCCACCGCGTCGGTGCCGAACGCGAGCAACATTGCCGCGAGTGCTGCGCCGCCGATCGCCGGCGGCGGGTTTGTCGCGATGCGCCAGCCTGCGATTTCGCGGATTGCGAGCGCGGGTCGGATCAGCGGCTGGTAGGCGAGCAGGTCCTCCCGGGTGAGCAGGCCGCCGCGCGACTGCACGTGGTCCGCGATCCGTGCGCCGATCTCGCCGGCGTAGAAAATATCGCGGCCTTCGTCCGCGATTGCCTGCAGCGTATCGGCGAGGTGCGGCACGACGATGTTGCTGTGCAGTGCGCGCAGCGTCCCGTCTTCGTGATGAATGGCGCGGAAGCCGTCGTCGCTTCTGCCGTATATCGAATGTCCGGCGTAGCCGAGAAAATAGTGGCACGCCGTTGCAAACGGAAACCCGTCCCGTGCCGCGCGGATCGTGGGCGTAAACAGGTCGCGCCAACGGCAGCGGCCGTATTCGTTCGCCGCCATGTGCAGCGCGGCAAGCGTGCCCGGCACCGCAACCGACGAGGCCCCGACCAGGGTTTCCACGCCGCCGCCGTATTCGAGGCTGACGGAGACCGGATCCGGCACGAAGTCGCCGGCTCCGAGCCCGGGTATCGTGACATTGCCGTCGATCGTCACCGGCTCGTGGCCGGGCACGAGCACCGTGACGAACGCGCTGCCCGGCAGTGCGCAGACGCCCGGCTGCGTGTTGATCGAGGACAATGCGGCGGCAATGGCACAGTCGACCGCGTTGCCGCCGAGGTCGGCAACTTCGGCGGCGGCGTCGGCGGCGAGCGTCGAGGTCGTCGCAACCGCGACTTTCACGCCATTCCCGGACATGCGCGCCAACCCGGTGCCGCCGGCGCCTCAGAAATGGATGACGGAACGAATGCTCTTGCCTTCGTGCATCAGGTCGAACGCCTTGTTGATGTCCTCGAGCGGCATCGTGTGCGTGATGAACTCGTCGACCTTGATCTCGCCGTTCATGTACTGGTCGACCATGCCCGGCAGCTGCGAGCGTCCCTTGCAGCCGCCGAATGCCGTGCCGCGCCAGACGCGGCCGGTGACGAGCTGGAACGGCCGGGTCGATATTTCCTGGCCGGCGCCCGCGACGCCGACGATGACCGATTCGCCCCAACCCTTGTGGCAGCATTCGAGCGCCGCACGCATCAGCTTGACGTTGCCGACGCACTCGAACGAGTAGGCGACGCCGCCACCTGTCAGCTCGACGATGACGTCCTGGATCGGTGCGTCATGATCGTTCGGGTTGACGGTATCGGTCGCGCCCACCTGTTTCGCAAGCTCGAACTTGTCGGGGTTGATGTCGATCGCAATGATGCGGCTGGCTTTGGCCATCGTCGCGCCCTGGATCGCGGAAAGCCCGACTCCGCCGAGGCCGAACACCGCGACCGTCGCGCCGGGCTCGACTTTCGCGGTGTTCAGGACTGCACCGATGCCGGTCGTGATGCCGCAGCCCAGCAGGCAGACCTTTTCGAGCGGTGCCTTCTTGCCGACTTTCGCAACCGCGATCTCCGGCAGCACCGTGTACTCGCTGAACGTCGACGTGCCCATGTAGTGGAAGATCTGAGTACCGTTCTTCGAAAAGCGACTCGTGCCGTCGGGCATCAGGCCCTTGCCCTGGGTGGCACGGATCGCCTGGCACAGATTCGTCTTGCCCGAGGTGCAGAAATTGCACTCGCCGCACTCGGGCGTGTAAAGCGGTATTACGTGATCGCCGGGCTTGACGCTCTTGACGCCGGCGCCGACCTCTTCGACCACCGCGCCGCCCTCGTGACCGAGCACGGCCGGAAAAATGCCCTCGGGGTCTTCGCCGGACAGCGTGAACGCGTCGGTATGGCATACGCCGGTGGCCACGTTGCGCAGCAGCACTTCGCCCGCTTTCGGCGCAGCGATTTCGATTTCCTCGATTTCCAGCGGTTTGCCTGCTTCCCAGGCGACGGCGGCACGCGTCTTCATGATTCGCTCGACCTCTTGTTGATTTTATTCGGGCAGCGAATATTCGCATGATTGCCGATGCGGCGGTAGGCGCCGGCGCGGCAGGCCCGGATCCCCGCGATGTCCGGACTTTGGCGTTCGCAAGCGGACTGCGGTAAAAGGTGCGCAAAGGCGCGTCTTTCAATGAGTGCGTGAATGAACCCATGAACGAACCTAGGAATCTCGACGAACTGAGAGAAAGGCTTACGTCGATCGACAGCGGCATCGTCGAACTGATTGCCGAACGGCAGCAGGTCGTCGGCGAGATTGGCCGCATGAAGCAGGCGTCGGGTCGCGCGACGCGCGATTTCGAACGGGAGCGCGAGGTGCACGAGACCGCCCGGCGGCGCGCCGAGGAACTCGGCGTCGACGCGGCCCTGGCCGACGAGATCATGACCACGCTGATTCGCGCGTCGCTGACGCACCAGGAGCGAAGCCGGGTGCAGGCGGAAGGGCGTGGCGACGGACGGCGTGCACTGATCATCGGCGGTGCCGGCAAAATGGGCGGCTGGTTCGTCGACTTTTTCAGTTCCCAGGGCTTTCTGACCATCATTGCCGACACGCAGGTCGAGCCGGGTCCGGGACGCTGCAAGGACTGGCGCCAGGCCGGCGTCGACTACGACGTGATCGTGGTCGCGGCGCCGATGGCCGTGTCGGGACAGATCCTGGCCGAACTCGCCGAACTGAAGCCGGCGGGTCTCGTGTTCGACATCGGCTCGCTGAAATCGCCGCTCAAAGCCGGGCTCGCGGCGCTCCGCGCGGCGGGCTGCAAGGTCGCTTCGCTGCACCCGATGTTCGGCCCGGATACCGAGCTCCTGTCCGGACGGCACCTCATCTTTGTCGACGCAGGTTCTGCCGAGGCGACGGCGGAGGCCAAAGAGCTGTTCGCCTCGACTATGGTGGAGGAACTGGACATGGGCCTGGACGACCACGACCGGCTCATTGCCTACGTGCTGGGCCTGTCGCACGCGCTGAACATTGCGTTTTTCACGGCGCTCGCCGAGAGCGGCGAGGCGGCGCCGCGACTTGCCAAGCTGTCATCGACGACGTTCGATTCGCAGCTGCTCGTCTCGGCGGCGGTCGCCGGCGACAACCCGCGCATGTATTTCGAGATCCAGAGCCTGAACGACTACGGCCTCGATCCGCTGGATGCGCTTTGCGAGTCCGCGGCACGCATCCGCGATTTCGTTGCCAGCGGAGACGAAAACGGTTTCGTCGATTTGATGCTAAAGGGTCGCGAATACCTGGCAACCCGCGGCTGACCCGTGCGCAAACGACGACAGATACGCTGCATCGCATGCCTTGCCGCTACAACGCTCGCAGCGTGCGGCGGTGACGCACCGGCTCCGGCGACGCCACAGACCGAAACGCCGGCGCAGGCACCGGCAGCGCGGTCGGCAGCGGTTAACGTGCATACCGATGCGGGCATTGCCGGCCTGGACGACCTGTTCGACGCGTACGCGGCCGAGACAGGCTCGAGGGTTCGTCGCGACGACGATGCCCGGGCCGACCTGGTCCTGTATGGCAATCTTGCCGAGCTCTGGGCGGCGGCGGAAGACGATGAACTGCGCCCGGCCGGGTCGGCCACGCTGGCCGACAACGTCGCGGCGCCGTTGCGCGATCCGGAATCGCGATGGGTAGCGCTCGCGTACGGCGCAATTGTCGTCGTCCACAACGTCGCACGAGTTTCCGCCGATGAACTCGAATCCATCGACGACTATGCCGCGCTCGGTGAATCGGCATGGCAGGGACGCCTCTGCCTCGGATCCTCGGCGCTATCGTCGAATGTCGCGCTGATCGCCCACCTGATCCGCCGCCACGGCGAACGCGACGCGGAACTGATCGTGCGCCGCTGGCGCGCAAACCTCGCCCAGCCCGAATTCGCCGATGCGGATTCGCTTCTCGCGGCCGTCGCATCCGGCGCCTGCGACGTCGCGCTGGCCGACAGCCGGGCGTTCGCAGCACGGCGGTCGTCGACGCGAGATCCCCGCCTGGCCGCTCACTGGCCGCAGACCGCTGCAATCGACGTCAGCGGTGCCGGGGTGTCGCGGCATGCCGAGCGCGCCGATCAGGCGCTCGCGTTGCTCGAGTGGCTGACGCAACCGGCGCCGAATGCGCTGCACGCGTCCAGGACGTTCGCGCTGCCGGTCAACGCGGCGTCGCCGCGCTCGCTTGCGGTTGCGGACTGGCCGGCGCCCGATCCCGGCCCGCAGGAGCCGCTTGCCGACATCGGATTCCTGCTGGAAGACGCGGTATTGCTGGCGGAGCGGGCGCGCTATCGCTGAGCCAGGGTATCCCTAGGGAGAATTGATCAGAGTCTCCCTAGACCTGTGTCCGCGAGCGGCTCATCAGGATCAGGAACAGGGGTACCCCCAGCGCGGCGGTCAGCGCGCCGACCGGTAGCTGCCTCGGTGCAAGCACCGTTCGCGCCAGCGTATCGGCGACGACCAGCAGCACCCCGCCCGCCAGTGCCGAGGCGGGCACCACGATGCGGTGATCGCTGCCCGCGACGATGCGGATCAGGTGCGGGACGACGAGGCCGATGAAGCCGATGACACCCACCGTCGTCACCGAGATTGCCGTTGCAAGCGAGGTGACGGCAAAAACGCCGAGGCGAAACGCGCCGACCGGCAGCCCGACGATCGCTGCCTGCAGGTCGCCGCGCGCGAGGACGTTCAGGTGCCTGGCGGTTGCGATGCCGGCGGCGGTGACAACGGCAAGTAAAGTCAGGCTCTGGCCCGGCGCGTAGGCATAGTTCAGGTCACCCATCAGCCAGAACAACATGCCGCGCAGGTTCTGGTCGGGGCTCAGCGCGAGAAGCAGCGTCGTGGCGGCACTGAATCCGGCGGCCAGCACCACGCCGGTCAATAGCAGCCGCGCCGGCGTCCAGGAGCCGCTGCCCTGTGCGATCGAGAACACCAGCAGCGTCGCGCCCAGCGCGCCGCCGAATGCGGCGAGATCGATAGCGAAGGCGCCCATGCCGACCATCATCGCGGCCAGCGCGGCGACGGCGGCACCGCCGGACGTCCCGAGGATGTACGGTTCGGCGAGCGGATTCTTGAGCAGGACCTGCATCAGCACACCGGCGACGGCCAGCAACCCGCCGACGCCGAACGCGGTCATTGCACGCGGCAGGCGCAATCCGACGACCAGCCGTTCCGCCTGCGGCGAGCCATCGCCGAGCAGGGACAGCAATACTTCACGAAAACCGAGCTCGGCGCTGCCTGAAGCGAGTGCGATCATGCCCGCGCCGAGTGCGAGCATGCCGAGGGTGGCGAACAGCAACCGAGGGTGAACCTTTGGCAAGTCCTTGCTCCGCCTGCGCGGTAGCGCGGCTCCGGCGCATTGTAAAGGATCGCCGGCGGGGGTTCTGGACAGCCGAAAACAATCGTGCAGAATTGATTCCGAGATGCACGCATGAGCAACGACTACATCGACCAGGACGGATTCCGCGCCAACGTCGGCATTATCCTTTCGAACGCCGACGGCAAGTTGCTGCTGGCCGGACGCGCCGGCAGCAAGGGCTGGCAGTTTCCGCAGGGCGGGATGCGGCCGGGCGAAGACCCGGAAAACGCGATGTATCGCGAGCTGCACGAGGAGGTCGGCCTGACGCCGGATGACGTCGAGGTACTGGGGGCGACCGCCGACTGGCTACGTTACCGACTGCCGGACAAATTCATCCGCCACGGCAGGAAGCCTTTGTGCATCGGCCAGAAGCAGCGCTGGTTCATCCTGCGCCTGACCGGCTCCGACGAGCGCGTGCGCTTCGACCGCAGCGAGACCCCCGAATTCGACCGTTGGCGATGGGTGGACTTCTGGCGCCCGGTCAACGAAGTGATCTATTTCAAGCGCCGCGTTTACGCGCGCGCACTACACGAACTCGGGCCGTACCTTTATCCTGATGGCCTGCCGCCGCGGCCACGCTGGTGGCCGAAACGCTGGCGCGCGGTGTTCGACAAGGATTTGCGAAACGGACGCCTGCACTCGGCGCTACATGGGCTTGATGACCGCCAGGCCGATAATCCCCAGTAGGAATAGCACCGGTATCTCGTTGAACCAGCGCAGCCACGTAGTGTTTGCCGGCAGGTTGCCCGCAGCCAGACGGCGGATCCACGCGTAGCAGCGGACGTGATAGACCACGAGCAGGATCAGAAGCGCGACCTTCAGCTGGAACCAGACGAAAATAAAAAGCGACGGGTTGATCCAGAGCATCAAGCCGCCAAATAGTGTGGTCAGAACCGCGCCGATCGTCATGATGGCGAACAGCCGGCGCTCCATGGTCGTGAATCTCGACCGGTCGTCGGGCCGCTCGGCCTGGCTGTGGTAGATGAAGAGGCGCGGCAGGTAAAAAAGGCCCGCGAACCAGGTCACCATGAACGCGATATGCAGGGCCTTAAACCATAGATATCCGGCAGATAGCGTCATTCAGGCGATTTCCGGCAGGCTCCAAACGGGGCTAAAAACGCCCTCTGGCAGCCTGATTTATAACCAATTTCGTGACTTGCCGCACTTCTGTTTGCCGGCATCGCCGCGTAACATAACCTGCCTGATGGAACGAGCGGAAGCGACCTGAATGCGATCACGGCCCCGATTGCCCGGCCACGACACCGGAATGGCGATGCGCATCGCTTTCGGCATCGCGCTCGTCGTCGGCGGCTACCTGGTGTTCGAGCTCGGGCGTATCCAGGCGGACTACAACATCGTC
>CALKYK010000391.1 GCA_938003715.1 uncultured Gammaproteobacteria bacterium | reverse complement strand
TCTGGCTCGTTTGGACGAACCCGACCCAACGCTCCCGGCCGGTCCGGTGACGATGCGCGCGATGTCCAGGCCGACGGTTTCGCCGAATACGGCCACGGCGACTTCGTGCACCGGCATACCCGAGAGCGTCTGGTTGACGACTTCGAAAACGCGCGGGCCTTCGCGCAGCACGGTGATCAGGTCGAAGCCCAGGTACCAGGCGATGTTGCCGAGCACGATGCCCATCAGCAGCTCGCCGAGGACCGTCGGCTGGCCGAGCCTGCGTGCGAGGATGCGGCCGATGACCGCGAACAAGAGGATGCTCGTGACGCCCAGGATGACCGGGGCGATCGGATCGCCGTGGCCGAACTCGATCGCGTTGCCCGAATGCACCCGGATTCAGCAGATCCGCGGCAGCGGATCGTCTTCGAGCTCTTCGACGAATCGTTCGCCGCCTAGCGGCGTCTCCATCACGACGCGGGCGTTCGCGCCCGTGACCTCGCCGACGACGGCCGCGTCGCGTCCGGCGTCGATCGCACGCCACGCTGCGCACAGGTCGTCCGCCTGCCGGGGATCGATAACCGCCATCACCCGCCCTTCGCAGGCCAGGTAAAAGGGATCGAAGCCGAGCATGTCGCAAACGGACTGCACCGGCGGACTGACGGGTATCGACGCGTTTAATCGAACGCCGAGCCCTGTCGCACGCAGGATTTCGTGGGCGACCGATGCAATGCCGCCGCGCGTCGGGTCGCGCATGAAGCGCAGGCCGTCGAATCCCAGCGCCGCGCTGGCAAGATCCCAGACCGGTGCGGAATCAGATCGGAGATCGCCGCGCAGGCCGAAATCCTCGCGCGCGAGCATGACGGCCGTGCCGTGGTCTCCGACCGGACCGCTGACCAGGACGGCGTCGCCGTCCTGCACGCGGTGGATCGACACCGCCGTACCCGGCTGCCGGACGCCGACGCCCGTCGTCGCGAGGTACAGGCCGCCGCCCTCGCCGCGGCGCAGGACCTTGGTGTCGCCGGCGCTGACCTTGACGCCGGCATCCCGCGCCGCAGCCGCGAGGCTCGCGACGATTCGGTCGAGTACGGCCACCTCGAGCCCTTCCTCGATGAATGCATTCAGCGTCAGGTAGCGGGGCACAGCGCCGGCGACAGCGAGATCGTTGACGGTTCCGTGCACGGCCAGCGAGCCGATATCGCCGCCCGGGAATTCCAGCGGCTGCACCGTGAAACCGTCGGTCGTGATCATCACCTGCCCGCCGTTCAGTGCGATCGGCGCGGCATCGGCCTCGGTATCCAGGTCGGCATCGGCCAGGTGCCTGGCGAAGATCTCCTCGATCAGCTCGCGCATGAAGCGACCGCCGTTGCCGTGCGCCATCGTGACGTAACGGTCTTCCACGTTCAGTCGCCCCCCGCGCCGTGCGCGGCAAGCTCGGCCGCCTGGCCGAATGACAGGGCGGCATCGTTCGCCGGCAGCGCGCACCCGATGTACACGTCGTAGCCCGCCGCTTCGAGCCGGGTGCTGACCTGTTCGGTCAGCAGCCGGTTCTGGAATACGCCGCCCGCCAAACCGACCTGTGCGACATCGTGTTGTCCGCAAATTGCCGCCGCCTGCGCGGCGAGCGTCGCGGCCAGCGAGGCGTGGAAAATGCCGCCGCGCTGCGCTGTGGACATCGACGTATCCATGAGCACCTGGACCAGCGGCGCCCAGTCGCTGCGCAGGATGCCCGCGGCATCCACCGAGACGGGCAGCGCGATGGCCGGGGCGCCCGGATCGCTGCACGCTTCGAGCTGCATCGGGCCCTGCGCCTCGAAGCTGGCCTGGTGGCAACCGAGAATCATGGCGCTGGCGGCGTCGAACAGGCGCCCTGCGGCACTCGTTTCCGGGCAGTTCACGCGCCGCTGCCACGCTGCGAATGCCAGTGCAGCATGCTCGTCGCCCGGATCCCAATCGATACCCGCAGCCCACGCCAGCGCGGCGGCGCTGCGCCACGGCTGGCGGCCGGCCCGTTCGCCGCCCGGCAGGTGGAACGGCCGGAAACTGGCGACGCGACGCCATGCGCCGGCGCGACCCAGCAGCGCCTCGCCGCCCCAGAGCGTGCCGTCTTCGCCCAGCCCGACGCCGTCCCACGTGAACACCAGCCAGGCGCCCGGCCGGTCGAACTCGCCGGCCACTGCCGATGCATGCGCGTGGTGGTGCCAGACCTCCGTCACGGGTATGCCGGCCTGCTGCTCTGCCCAGCGGTGCGTCGTGTAACCCGGGTGCGCATCGCAAACGATTCGTTTTGCTCGTACGCCGTACAGTCGCTGCAGTTCGAGAACGACCTGCTCGAACACCTCGAGGCTGCGCGGGCTGTCCATCTCGCCGATATGCGGCGACACGACCGCGCGCCGATCCCATGACAGTGCGACGGCGTTTTTCATGTGACCGCCGACCGCGAGCACAGGCTCGGCCTGCGCCCAGGGCAATTCGAGCTCCAGCGGTGCAGCGCCGCGACCCAGCCTGATCGGGCGCATCTTGCTCGCAATGCGCCGGAACACGGGATCGTCGGCCGGCCGCACGATCGGCCGGTCGTGGTGCAGGAACGCATCGGCAATGCCTATCAGCCGTCGACGCGCCTGCTCGTTGTCGGTCAGCACCGGTTCGCCGCTGATGTTGCCCGAGGTTGCAACGAGCGGCCCGTCGAAGGCATCGAGCAGCAGCTGGTGCAGCGGGCTGTATGGGAGGAACACGCCGAGTTCCGCCAGGCCGGGGGCCAGGTTGCGGGCGAGCGCGGCGTCTTTTTTCCGGGTCGCCAGGACGATCGGCCGCGCCGGGCTCGTCAGCAGCTCCGCCTCCTGATCGTCCAGCACGACCGCGCGCCTGACGGCGCTCAGGCCGTCGGCGCCTTCGAGCGGAAACATGACGGCCAGCGGTTTGTCCGGCCGCGACTTGCGACGCCGCAGCCTGGCCACCGCGGACGCATCCCCCGCGTCGCAGAGAAGGTGATAGCCGCCGACGCCCTTGACCGCGACGACGCGGCCGATCTGCAGCAGCGCGGCGGCGGCGTTCAGCGCAAGGTCGCCGCGCAGTCGCGCAGCGTTTGTCGACTCCAGCGTGATCGAAGGCCCACAAGCGGGGCAGGCGACCGGCTCGGCGTGAAAGCGGCGATTGTCCGGATCCGTGTACTCGCGCTCGCAATCTTCGCACAAGGGGAAAGCCGCCATGCTCGTATTCGGCCGGTCGTAGGGCATGCGCCGAATCAGCGTGTAGCGCGGTCCGCACTGCGTGCAGTTGATGAACGGGTAACGGTAGCGGCGGTCCTTTTCGTCCGTGAGTTCCCGGCGGCAGTCGTCACACATGAAGTAGTCGGGCGGCACGAATATTCGCGCACGCGCCGACGTTTCGCTCGGCACGATCGTGAACGCATCGAAAAAGTTGGTGTCGACGAGGGCGAAGCCGGCCAGTTCCGGCTTTGACAGCGGCGGTGCCCTGGCGAGCAGCTCGTCGCGGAATGCGTCGATGTCCCGGACAGTGCCGGTCGCGACGATGTCGACCTCGCCCGAGCGGTTTCGAACCTCGCCGGTAAGCCCGTGCTCGCGCGCAATGCGGTAGACGAACGGGCGAAAGCCGACACCCTGCACGTGACCGCACAACGTGATGCGCGCCGTGACGAAGGCGTCGCGACCAATGGCGAGGCTATCCAACGCTCTCCCTCTTCGCGCGGCCTTCCCAGGTGTTGTCACGAATGCCGGACGACCACCAGATGCGGCATGCGCCCTCGTCCGACACCATGCAGGGGCCGACCGGTTTGCGCGGCGTGCAGGCGAGCCCGTAGAGACGACACTGGTTCGGATACACCTTGCCCAGCACGACCTTCGCGCAGTCACAACCGGGCGGCATTTCGCCGACCCGCTTGCGCGACGTGTCCGCATACGACGGGAATACGCGTCTCGCGTCGTGGCCGGCGTATTCTTCGCGCAGTTCGAATCCGGATGCGGGAATCACGCCGATGCCCCGCCACGTTGCATCGCTCACGCACATCACCGTATCGAGGCAGGCCCGCGCCTCGGGGTTACCGCCCGGCCGCACGACTTCCGGATAGCAGTTGTCGAGGAAACAACTGCCCTCCTGCAGCTGGCGGAGGACCGAATACATCGCATGCAGCAGCGTGTCCGGG
>CALKYK010000390.1 GCA_938003715.1 uncultured Gammaproteobacteria bacterium | reverse complement strand
CCGGATGCGCGTCCCGACCTTGACCGGCGTGCGAAACGCGAAGCCGTTGATGTCGCGCAGCCGCTGGGTGCGGATGCCGAGCCAGTCCGCGTAATGACCGAGCGTCTCCAGCGGCTGGACCTCGATGGTCCGGTCCTCGGCCACGGTGTAGTCGCTCGGGTCCGAAAGAATGGATGCCTGCAGTGACCCGATCAACTCGCCGATCTGGTCGGTCAGCGCGCCCGCCGGTTCTTCCTCGACCAGCGGTGCGCCGATGGCCGGTGCGTTCTCCAGCACCACGACCGGCTCCTCCGCGACAATTTCCTCGACCGGATCCGGCGCGGGCGGCGGCACATTGGCGGCAACGATGACCGGTGCCGGGCCGGCGGCCGGCAGCCGGATGCGCTGGCCGACGCGAATGCGGTGCCGGCTCGACAGGTTGTTCAGCGCGACCAGGGTCGACACGCGCGTCCCGTAGGCATCGGCGATTTCGGACAGCGTGTCGCCCCGAGCGACAGTGTGGAACAGGTCAGGCAACTGCTCGGCGAACAGCGCGTCGCCCGGCAGGTTCGCAACCAGCTCCGGCAGCGGCCGCCGCAGCATCGATGCCGGCAGGCGAATCTCGAAGTCCCGCGGCAGGTGTTTGCTGCCCTGCCAGATCGTCGCCTGCAGCGCGGGATTGTGCCGTGCCAGGTCACGTTCGCGAACGTTGAGCGCGTCTGCCAGTGTTTTGGCCGGCACGTATGCCGGCAGCCGCACGACGCTGTAGTCCACCGGTGGATCGGCCTTCAGGCCCGGGAAGTACTTGTCCGGACTCTGGTCGACCTCCATCGCGGCGAGGAACGCCACGTAGAAATTCCGCGAGGCGAAGCCGAACGTGCGGCCGTTGTAGCGGCGCAGGATGTCCGTGTACGCGGTATCGCCGAACTGGCGCATCGCGCGCCGCACGCCGGCGAGCCCGTGATTGTAGGCGGTGATCGCCATCGGCCAGTTGCCGACGATCGAGTGGTTGTAGGCGAGCAGCTTGCCGGCCGCGGTGGTGGCGAGAAACGGGTCGTTGCGCTCGTCGAGTACGTGATCGATGCGCATGAAGCGACGCCCCGTCGATCGCGTGAACTGCCAGATGCCGGACGCGCCGACGTGCGAGAACGCTTCGGGGTTGTACGAGGATTCGACGTGCGGCAGCGCGGCGAGCTGCAACGGTACGCCGAGGCGCGAGAACTCGGCGTGCACATGGTCGCGCCAGCGACCCGAGCGCACCAGTCCCTCGCGGAAGCGGTCCGACAGGCCGAGCTGGAAGCGAATGCGCCCGGCCGCTGCGGAAAGCTCCTGGTTGCTGACGTCCGCGGGCCACAGATCGAGCACGCGACGCTCTTCGGCGCTCAGGTTGTCGCGCTTGCCGCCGGCCAGCGTGCGCAGGATCTTGCGATAGTGCTCGCGTCGCCGGTCGGAAAGGCGCTGCCGGTCGCGTCGGCTCGCGTTTTCCGGCAGGTCGATCCGCTCGTAGACGACGGCAAGGTTACGATTGTCGTGCAGCACACCTTCGCGGGTCGTGTACTCGGTGAACACCGAGAGCCAGAACTGCACGTCGCGCTCGAGTTCCGCCGGGCGCGGGAACAGGTGTTCGTCATTCGCCGCCGCCACTGCGCCCGCCAGCAGTGCGGCCAGTATTCCCGCCTGCGCAAGACGCCTGAAGCCTGAAACCTGAGCAATGCGTGACATCATATTAATAAAAGAGTGCCGGACCCGCGATTGGTTCAGCCGGCGCCGTGCCGGCTGTCGTCGTCGAACGCGCTATTCTGTCCAACGCACGATTCGACGGCAATACGCCTAGCGTGCCAGTGCGATTCGGCATTGCAAAGTACGCAGCGCACAGTTGCCGGGTCGCACTGGTCGACGCATGCGGCTAAACTCGGCGCGCTTCGACACGGCACGGCCCACCATGGAACGACTCGAGCGGCGCCCGCTCCGCCACTACTGGACCCCGCGCTACTGGCCGACCTGGATCGGGCTCGGCCTGCTGCGCCTGTCGTGCCTGCTGCCGTACCGATGGCAGCTGGCGATCGGCAAGGCGATCGGCCGGCTCGCGCATCGCATTGGCGCGGAACGTCGTGCGATCGCGCGACGCAATATCGAACTGTGTTTCCCCGAGCTGTCGGCCGAAGAACGGGACCGGCTCGTGCTTGAACACTTCGAATCACTCGGCGCGTCGCTGATCGAGATGGCGCTTGGGCGCTGGGCATCGGACGAAAAACTCACCGCGATGACGACGATCAGCGGCGCCGAGCACATCCAGGCCGCGCTCGACGACGGCTACGGCGTGATCCTGCTCAGCGCGCATTTCACGTCGCTGGAAATCTCTGGTCTAGTGATGTCGATGCACTGCCCGCCGTTCGACGTCGTCTACCGGCGCTTCCGCAGCGGACTCATGACCGAAATCGTCGCCGGCAGCCGCGAGGTATCGGCGCGCAACTCGATCGAGAAGAACGACATCAAGAGCATGGTGCGCAGCCTGCGAGAAGGCGTGCCGGTCTGGTATGCACCCGACCAGGCTTATTCACAGAAGCAATCCGCACTGCTGCCGTTCTTCGGCGTGCCGGCGATGACGAACACCGCGACCGGCACGCTGGCGAGACTCGGCCGCGCGAAGGCCGTGCCGTTCTTTCCGCGCCGCCTGCCGGAAGGCGGCTACGAGCTGACGATACTGCCACCGCTCGACGGCGTGCCGGGCGACGACCCGGTCGAGGACACGAAGAAATACATCGCGGCCCTGGAAAGCCAGATACGCCGCTGTCCGGAGCAGTACTACTGGGTGCACAGGCGCTTCAAGAATCGCCCGCCTGAATACCCGGACGCCTACGCCGACCTCGATTCCCTGAAATAGGCGTCGACCAGGAGACGCCAGTCGCCCTGAGAGAAGGCGACGTCCGGGCGGGCGGCGCGAATCTTCCGCAGCGACCGGTTGAGGCGCGCCAGGTTCTTTTGCTGCCAGACACCCGGCGGCATGATTCGACCACGATCGAAGTCGAGCAGCCACAACTTGCCCTCGTCGTCGAGCTGCACGTTGTACGCGTTCAGGTCGGCGTGATTGACGCCTTTGGCATGGAACCCTGCGATGCCGCGACCGATGCGCTGCCAAGCGGATGCCGGCAGCGGGGCCGAAGCGATGCGATCCGCGAGCGAGCGAATACCGGGTATGCGAACGGTCAGGAGGTCGGCGCGATAAACGAGCCCGCGGCGCGAATAGCTGGCCGCAGCCGGCTGCGGTACCGGCAGGCCGAGTTCGCAAAGCTTCACGAGCAATCGCCACTCCATGAACGATCGCGTCCGGTCCTCGCCGTTCCACAGGTAGGCATCGCGCAGGAACCGGCCGGGCAGTCCGCCGCGAAAGTAGTGACGGAGCACGAACTCGGATTCGCCGTCACCGACGACGAGCGTCCTGCCGCGACCGCCGCTCTTCAGCGCGCCTTCGACCTGTGAACTCACGGCCCAGCCGCGCGGCGTGAAGCTCGCTGCCGAAATCTGGTTGACGATGGCGGGATCGTATAGGATGGCGCCGGTCTTCGTCTGCAGGACGCTCTCGCTCAAGGTCGCTCGTTCCGATTCGCCATGGTTTTGCTTCGCGATTTGCCCTGATGACCCGCCAGGCGCCGCCGGATAACGTCTGCGTGGTTCGCGTATCGGCGATCGGCGACACCTGTCATGCACTGGCCGTCGTGCGCGCGATCCAGGACACCTGGCCGGAAACGCGCATCACCTGGATCATCGGCAGGACGGAAGCGGGCCTGATGGCCGACATACCCGGCGTCGAGTTTATCACCTTCGATAAATCCAAAAAGAATGCTGCGCGGCGCGACGTGCGAGATCAGCTCGGCGGCCGCCACTTCGACTATGCGCTGTGCATGCACGCATCGATGCGCGTCAATCCGCTGTACCGACACATCAACGCGCCGGTTCGGCTGGGCTTCGACCTGCGCCGCGCGCGCGACTTCCAGTGGCTGTTTACGAACCGGCGCATCGAAGCGGCGGAACGGCAGCACGTGCTCGACGGCATGATGTCGTTTGCGCGTTACATCGGCGTGCCGGAACGGCCGCTGCGCTGGGACATTCCGCTCAAGGATACGCATCGCGAATTTGCGGCGCGTCACGTCGACCGCAAGCGGCCGACGCTGGTGATCAGTCCCTGCAGCAGCGAGCGTGCCCGCAACTTCCGCAACTGGAGCGCCGAGAATTACGCCGCGGCGGCGAAACACGCGCAGCAGAAATTCGGCTGCAGGGTCCTGGTGACCGGCGGCGGCAGCGAGCTCGAACGCGAGTACGGCAAGACGATCTGCAATATCGTCGGCGATGACGCCGTCGACCTGGTCGGGCAGACGAGCCTCAAGCAACTGCTCGCCGTCATCGAGGCCGGCGACGTTCTGCTGTGCCCGGACTCCGGCCCGGCACATATGGCGACCGCCGTCGGAACGCCGGTCGTCGGCCTGTACGCGACGTCGAACCCGGAGCGCACCGGGCCGTACCTGTCCCGCGAGCTCACCGTGAACGCCTATCCCGATGCGGTCGCGCGATACCTCGGCAAGTCCGTGGACGCGCTGCGCTTCGGCCGGCGGGTACGCGACCCGGGCGCGATGGGCCTGATCCGGCTCCGCGAGGTGAACGGGAAGCTGGATCGCGCTTTCAGCAAAATTTCGACAAATAGCGAATTTTGACGGCTTTTTACCGCGGTATCGGCAATTATGCTGCTTTTTCGTCGATTCCGCGGGAAGCGAAATCGGCCCCGGGCCGCGACGGCATCGTCCACGGCAGCGCTGGCCGCAGACCTGCTCCGCGCGTTTTCACCGATTTAGTCGACTTTAGCGAATTTTATGGCCATTTTCGTCGACTTTTCTCGACATTAGGCGCGGGAAAAATTCCAAAAGTTTTTATCGTAAATCTATGCGTTCGGGGCAGTTTTTGGCGAGATCGGGCCTTTTTTCCGATTTTATCCGCTTTATTGCGGTTTTTTCGCGCCGTTGGCGGCGTTTTGGCGTCGCTCAGTCGTCGTCGCGATCGCTCAGCGTGTAGCGGGCGCCGCAGTAGGGACACTTCGCCTCGCCGGTCTCCTCGACCGGCAGGTAGACCTTCGGGTGCGAGTTCCACAGGTACATGCCGGGCATCGGGCAGGACAGCGGCAGGTCGCGACGCCGCACCTCGTAGTGATGCTGTGCGTTGGCGGGGATCAGGTTCTGGTCGACGGTGCCGGCTCGGGCTCTCACGCGGTCTGCTCCGTACTGCGGTGTCTCGGAATGGCGCCGGAGTATAGCAACAGCGGGCGTAACCGCGTCACTCCATTTCCCTTTGCCACAGCCGCCTGACGAAGCGTCGCTCCTCGGTAAAGCGGTCGGCGGACACGCGCGCGGGACGGCCGTCCAGCGCAAGGCGATGGCTGCACAGGCGATAGGTCTTGTAGGCGTCCTGCAGGCCGGCGGCATCCGCTGCCGGCAGGACGCCGGTCGCGTCGAGCGTCCCGAGCTGGCGGATGTTGTCAGTGTAGTGAATGACGGCCGGGTGGTCGCGCGCAGCTTTCAGCACCAGGTACTGGACCAGGAACTCGATATCACCAATGCCGCCCTCGCCCTGCTTCAGGTCGAACTCGTCGCCGGTGCTGCGATCCAGGTTGTCCCGCATCTTGCTGCGCATACCCGTCACCTCGTCGCGCAGCTTGTCGAGGTGCAGGCGTTCGCGCAGGGTTTCCGCACGAATGCGCTCGAACTCGCGCGCGACGAGCGCGCTCCCCGCCACCGGCCGCGCGCGCAGCAGGGCCTGGTGCTCCCAGGTCCAGGCGTTGTCTTCCTGGTAGCGCTCGAAACCGTCGAGGCCGACCACCAGCAAACCCGAGCGACCGCTCGGCCGCAGCCGGGTGTCCACCTCGTACAGCATGCCGGACCCGGTCTGCGTGGTCAGGAAGTGTACGAGTCGCCGCACCAGCCGGCTGAAGAACATGCTGTTGTCGAGCATTTTGGGTCCCGACGTTTCCTGCGCCTCGCCGGAGGAATCGTGGATGAAGACCAGGTCCAGGTCGGAGCCGTAGGACAGCTCCATGCCACCGAGCTTGCCGTAGGCGATGACGCCGATGCCGGCCCGGCGCAGCACGCCGCCGATGCGGCAGCGGGGTTCGCCGTGTCGATCGACCAGGTCGCGCCACGCCGCATCCAGCGCCGTTTGCAGCACGAGTTCCGCGAGCTCGGTCAGCCGGTCGCTGACCTTCATGATCGGCAGCGAACCGGCGATATCGGCGACTGCAATGCGGAACAGGTTGGCGCGCTGGAACTGGGCCAGCGTTTCGATCTGCCGCTCGCCGTCGCTGGCATCGACCCGGCTCATGCGCAGGCCCAGGTCGTCGCGCATGTCTGCGGCGCTGATCACGGCCGTGTACAGCCGCTGGTCGAGCAGCTCGTCGAGCAGCAGCGGGAAGCGCGCGATCTCTTCCGCCAGGTAGGCGCTTTGCGCACAGAGCCCGACCAGGCGATCGAGCACCGCCGGGTTTTCGTTCAGCAACGCGATGTACGCGCTGCGCTTCACGACGCCCGCGACGATTGCCAGGACGCGCTCGCAGACCGGCAGCGGATCCCGCTGGCTTGCAAGCTGTTCGCCGAACGCATGCAGGAAGCGGTCGAGGCGTTTTTCGGCGGTCTTGTCGATGCCTCGTCGCAGCGCGTCATCGGCAAATGCCCCGAAGCAACCCGCGAGCCCGTCGTTCGCAGCGACCTCTCGTTCCGCAAGCCACCGCGCCCATACCCCGACGTCGCCGCCGTGCTTGCGTAGCAGGGGCGGTGCCGTGTCGTCGCTCCCGGCGGCAGAGTCGCCGGACTCGTTGCGAAACGCGATCCGCGCAAAGTGCGCTGACACGGCGTCGCGATGCCGTTCGAGTTCCTTTTCGAATGCGCTCCAGTCGTCGTAGTGCAGCGCAACCAGGAGGCGCGCTCGATCCGTCGGGTCCTGCGGAATGTCGTGGACCTGCTGGTCGCGGATCGCCTGGAGCGCATTTTCGACGCGGCGCAGGAAGTCGTAGGCGTCGAGCAGTGAATCGACGGTCGCGCGCCGCATCTCGCGGCGCTTGGCGAGTCGTTGCAGCGCGTCGCGGAGCGACGCGACGCGCAAAGTGCGATCGGCGCCGCCGCGCACGAGCTGCAGCGACTGGGCGATGAACTCGATCTCGCGAATGCCGCCCGGTCCGAGCTTGATGTTCGAGCGCAGCTCCTTCCTTGCCACCTCCGATTCTATCAGCGCCTTCATTTCGCGCAGCGACTCGAATACGCCGTAGTCCAGGTAGCGCCGGTAGACGAACGGCTCGATCAGGTCGGATACGAGTTCGTCGACGACGCGCTCGGTCGCGCCCGCGCTGATCACGCGCGCCTTGACATAGGCGTAGCGCTCCCAGCTCCGGCCGTGTTGCAGCAAATATGCCTCAAGCGCGGCAAAGCCCGAAACCGGCGGTCCGCTGTCGCCGAACGGTCGCAGCCGCGTATCGACGCGGAAGGCGAAACCGTCTTCCGTCACTTCCTCGAGCAGATTGACGACCTGGCGCACGAGGCGAACGAAGTACTCGTGCGCGGAAAGAGTCCGCGGGCCGTCGGTCTCGCCTTCACTTGCATACAGGAAGATCAGGTCGATGTCGGAGGAGAAATTGAGCTCGTTGCCGCCGAGCTTGCCCATCGCCAGCGCAATCAGCGCGATCTCCTCGCCATGTGCGTCACGCGGGCGCCCGAAGCGCTCGTCGAGCTGCCGCGCCGCGTAGCGCATGCTGGCCTCGATCAGCGCATCGGCAATCTGCGAGAGCGATCGGCAGCTTGCTTCGACGTCGTCACGACCGGCCAGCGCGCGCCAGAGAACCTGCACCGCGTGCCGGTTGCGCAAACGCCTGATGGCCGCCTTGACGGCAGCGACGTCGTCCGCCGAATCGCCGATGTCAGCGACGTAGCGGCGCAGCGCCGAGAGGTCGGCGGGGCCCGCATCGAACCGCCACTCCCGCTGCGCGGTGCAAAACCAGCTCCAGTCGCGCTGCAGTACGCCGGCCGCATAATCGCTGGTCGCGACGAGCCGTGCCAGGTCGTCGAATGCACCGTCCTCCAGCGTCTGCCAGGTCTGCTCGCCGTGTCGTTCGGTGAGCCGTTCGGCCCAGTGCCGTACCAGTGGCGCAAGCACGTCCGGCAGCCGGCCGCCTGCCTCGTCGAGCCTGTCCGGTACGTCCGCCGTCATGGCCGCAAGTCTAAGGTGTTACGGTCCGACCCGCATGCCGGGGCGCGGCCGGAGCGGTACCATGGCCGGCACCGGGACGGGACCTTGCGCATGCCGGAACCGAAACACCTGCTGATCGTTTATCACTCGCAGTCGGGCTCGACGCAGCAAATGGCCGAGGCCGTCATTCGCGGCGCGAAGGATCCGCAGATCGAAGACGTCGAGGTGCGAGTGCGCGACGCGCTGGAAGCGGACGCCGCGGATCTGGAGTGGGCAGACGCTTTTATCCTGGGCACGCCGGAAAACTTCGGCTACATGAGCGGTGCGATCAAGTATTTCCTGGACCGGGTCTACTACCCGTGCCTCGACAAGGTGAACGGCAAACCGTACGCGCTGTTCGTTCGTGCCGGCAACGACGGCAGCGGCGCGATTTCGAGCATCACGCGCATCCTGAAGGGTCTGGCGGTGCGGGAGGTGCAGGAGCCGGTGCTGATCGCCGGCGAGTTCGACGAGTCGCGCCTGGCCGAATGCGAGGAACTCGGCATGACAATGGCCGCGGGGCTCGAGGCCGGCCTGTTCTGACGGCGTTGCGTCAGCCCGCGGAGCTTTCGGAGCGGTCCGAAAGGTCCTGCAGTACCTGGTCGAGTTTCGCCGGCTTGCCGATCGCGTGTCCCTGGGCGAAATCCACGCCGAGCTTCGCCACCAGTTTCTTGGTTGCCTCGCTCTCGACGAACTCCGCGACGGTCTCGAGCTCCATGACGTTCGCGACCTGCGTGATGGCCGCGACCATCGACTCGGAGATGCGGTTGTCGGTGATGTCGCGGATGAAGCTGCCGTCGATTTTCAGCGTGTCGACGCGAAAGTTCTTCAGGTAGGCGAACGAGCTCAGGCCGGCGCCGAAGTCGTCGAGCGAAAACCGGCAGCCGCGCTCCCGCAATGCATTGATGAAGGACTGCGCCTTGTTGCGGCTCGAAACCGCCGCCGACTCGGTCACCTCGAAGCTGATCAGCTCCGGCGGCAGGTTGCTGGCATCGAGCTCCTCGAGGACGAACTCGAGAATGTCGTCATCGCCCAGCGACTGGCCCGACAGGTTGATTGCGAACGTCGCGCCGCGCTGCTGCAGTTCGGCGGCGTGCTCGGACAGGTAGGCCAGCGTGTTCGAGACCACCCAGCGATCGATCTGCGGCATCAGCTGGTAGCGCTCGGCCGCGGAGAACAGCGCGCTGGACGAAACGCGGTTGCCCTTGTTGTCCTTCATGCGCAGCAGGATCTCGTAGCGGTGCGTGCCGTCTTCGCCCTTCAGCGACTCGATCGGCTGCGCAAGCAGCTGGAAGCCGTCGGAGTCCAGCGTCTTCTGGATTTCGGCCACCAGGTACATGTCGTCGTAGCGCTGGATGATGCTGCGGTTCGCCTGGTCATACACTTCGACGCGGTCGCGCCCGTGGTCTTTCGCCGAGTCGCAGGCGAGCCTCGCGGTCGTCAGCGCGTCGCCTTCGGCGGCGCCGGGCAACAGCGCGGACACGCCGATGCTGACCGTCACCGGCAGCGACTTGTCGCCCTCCAGATAGCGCAGCTTGCGGCTGTCCTTCTGTATTTCGGACGTCAGTTCGAGTGCCTGCGTGACGGAACTGTGCGTCAGCAGGATGACGAAATCGTCACCCGTCAGGCGAGTCGCCACCGCGTTCTTCGGCAGCCGTTCCTCGATGATCCGGGCGAAGCGGACGATCAGCTCGTCGCCGGCCTCGCGGCCGAAGGTATCGTTCAGGAGCTGCAGGTTGTCGAGATCGAAGTAGATGAGCTGGTGCGCGTCGTCCTTGCTGTTCAGCGCCTTCATCGATTCGTGAATCTGCGCCTCGAAGCCGGTGCGGTTCATCAGCCCCGTCATGCTGTCGAACGACTGCTCGATCACGTACTCGACCTTGCGCACGATGTGCGACATGAAGCGCAGGTGCGACGTGTCGAACGGCTGGCCGTTGACGCGGCCGAGCTGTGCCAGCATGCCCTCGACGTTGCCCGAATTGTCGAGCAGCGGGCATAGCATCGCCTGGTAACCCTGCTCGGCCGGATTGTCCGAATCGGCGATCGGGGGCACGTCGTATATGACCGGGGTACGCTGGCCTTCGAGCTTCTCGAACAGCGACTCGAGCAGGTACTTGTCGACAGCCTTGCGGTTGACGCCCTTCCAGCTCGAATGCGTGGCGCTGATGCGAATACGTTTCTGCGGCATGAGCAGCACGCTGTAAGCGATGCCCAGAAAGCGCCCGCTCTGGCCGATGAGCTGGGCGAGCCCGGCATGGCTGCGCGACGTGCCGTGGATCTTCTCGTCGACCTGGTAGACGAGTTTCAGCTCTTTCTCGGACTCCGCCGCGACGTCGCCGGCCTGCCGCAGCGCGTCGTTGAGCCGTATGGTTTCGCCGATCATCTCGACCGCAGGCTTGAGAATGTTCTGCAGCAGGCTCGGGTTGAACCACGACGATTTACCGGCGTTCCTCGAAAACACGCTGACGAGCAGCCCGCAGCCCCGTCCTGGCTCGGCGTATACCGGCATGACCAGGAGCGTGCGGCCGGACGTCAGCGTACGGCGCAGCAGGTTCGATTCCTCGTTCTGCCCGGCGACGATGTCGTCGGGCAGTTCGGCGACGAAGTTGTCGATCTCATAGTCCTCGACACCGTCGCTGCTCCATGCGCATTGACGCGCGAGGTCGTAGAAGCAGAAACACTGGGCCCGCGGCACCAGCGACTGCAGCAGGCTGCGGGCTGCGCCGATGTTGCGCCGGGTATCGAGATTGTGTACGTCCGCCTTCATTGGCGCTCGCGTCCTTCGCCGCAATCACTGGCAGGGGCAGGTGGCATCGGCTCACCATGCCACGACGCCCCTGGCGGGGCTGTGATCAAGGTCTCAACGGGCCCGGCGAGCGGCCCGCTTTTGCTTTTCGTATCAGTAATTTGAGACCTGGCCGACAGCGCCGGGCGAGACCTGCTCGGCGCTTATGCCATTACAGCGACGCGAGCCACTCGTCGTCCGAACTTTCGTCGATACCTTCGAACAGCGGCGTGCTCATGTAGCGCTCACCGGTATCCGGCAGCATGGCGAGCGCGACCGTTCCGGGCTCCGCGTCCTTTACGGCCTCGAAGGCCGCCGCCAGCGTCGCGCCGGACGAGATGCCGACGAAGATGCCTTCGCTGGCCGCGAGCATGCGCGCCACCTCGATCGCACGTTCGTCCGTGACCGGGATCAGCTCGTCATACACGTCGCGATCGAGAACGTCGGGAATGAAGTCGGGCGTCCAGCCCTGGATTTTGTGCGGCTTCCATTCCTTGCCCGCCAGCAGCGCGGCGCCGGCCGGCTCGGTCGCGACGATCGTCACGTCGGGCCGGGCGGCCTTGATCACCTGGCCCGCGCCCGTCATCGTGCCGCCGGTTCCGTAGCCCGTGACCCAGTAATCGAGCCGCCGGCCGGCGAAATCGCGCAGGATCTCGGGGCCGGTCGTATTGCGGTGATAGTCGGGGTTGGCAGGATTTTCGAACTGGCGTGCCAGGAACCAGCCGTGTTCCGCGGCGAGCTCTTCCGCGCGGCGCTCCATGCCGGAGCCGCGTTCGGCGGCCGGGGTCAGGATGACCTTTGCGCCCAGCGCCTTCATGATCTTGCGCCGCTCGACCGAAAACGAATCGGCCATCGTCGCGACGAACGGGTAGCCCCTGGCCGCGCAGACCATCGCCAGCGCGATCCCGGTGTTGCCGGAGGTCGCCTCTACGACGGTCTGGCCGGGCTTCAACTGTCCCTTCTGTTCGGCATCGTTGATGATCGCGAAGGCCAGCCGGTCCTTGACCGAGGCGAGCGGGTTGAAGGACTCGATCTTGACGTACATCCGGACGCCGTCCGGCGCAATACGATTCAGGCGCACGATCGGCGTATGTCCGATCGTGTCGACAATGCTGTCGTAGATCATGGTGAAGTCCCCGGTCTGTTTTCGGGATGCGGCGGTGTGCCGATATTCCCGTTGATTATTTGTGCAACCGTCTGCATCGCTGCGGCATCCAATAGTCAAGCGCACCGACCTTGGAATGAGTCTACACGCGTTACCTGACGGCGATATTGCGGGCGATTCTGTTTCGCTTGTTATTTCCAAACGTTATATGTCGAGGTAACGAAAAACAAGCAACGGAACTAAGAGATGAATGCGTCAGTGGCGCGCCGAAAAAAATGAGTATTCGCTGAAACGATCCGAATATTCGACGGTCTACGCTTAGAGCCGGCATTACCTGACGTTACTGCCCGGATGAAATTACAACAATTAAAATACCTGTTGGCGATTGTCGATAATGGCTTGAACATTACGGCGGCCGCGGAGCGCCTCTACACTTCGCAGCCCGGCGTCAGCAAGCAGTTGAAGCTCCTCGAGGAAGAACTCGGCATGCAGCTTTTCGCTCGCAAGGGCAAGAGCCTGCATCGCATCACGCGCGCCGGCGAACAGGTCGTCAAGCGTGCACGCACGATCATGGCCGAAGTGGAGCAGATCCGCTCGCTGGCAGCCGATTTCTATCGCGAGGAAGAAGGCACGTTGACAATTGCCGCAACGAACACGCAGGCGCGCTACGTGCTGCCGGAGGTGCTGCGCGAACTGCGGGAACAGTATCCGCGGGTGCGGCTGAACCTGCACCAGGGCACGTCGGAACAGATCGCCGACCTGATGGCCGGCAGCGACGTCGACTTCGCGATTGCAAGCGGTTCCGACGCAAAGTTCGGCGACATGCTGCGCATCCCGGCCTTTCACTGGGACCGCAAGGTGCTGGTGCCGAACGATCACGAGCTGACGCGCCTCGATAGGCCGGTCACGTTGCACGATCTCGCCGAATTTCCGCTGGTCACCTACGTTTTCAGTTTCGAGAGCGACCGCGCGTTGAAACGCACGTTCGCTGCGCAGGACCTCGAAGCCAACGTCGTGTTCACGGCCCGCGATGCCGACGTCATCAAAACTTACGTGCGCATGGGGCTCGGCATCGGCATCGTCGCCGGCATGGCCTACGAACCGCAGGATCGGCACACCCTTACGGCGCTGTCGACCGACGGCATCTTTCCGCGCAGCACGACCTGGATCGGCGTACGCAAGAATACGATGTTGCGCTGCTACATGGCCGACTTCCTGAAACTCTTCGCACCGAACTACAGCGGGGATCAGCTCGAGCGCGCCGTGCGGGCGAACACGCAGCACGAAGTCGACCTGCTCGTGAAAGACATCAAGCTGCCGGTGCGCAACGGCGTGAGCGGCAAGTACTCCGTCGCCGCCTGACGCGACGAATCAGTAGATGCGGATGCCGCCGTGCCGTTTGCGGCTGCGGTAGTCGGCCCACCACAACGCTGAAAGAAAGCCGGCCAGAAGGCAAACGAACAGCGCGCCGAAAACCCATTTCAGCGGCATGCTGTACTTGAACTGGTCCTGCCGACCCTGGTAACCGTCGATCTGTGCCATCAGCTCGCTGGCGCGACTCTCGGCTTCTTCTGCCGCTCTGCGGCTTTCCTCGAGCGCCGCTTCCAGCGCATCGATGCGCGCGGCGGGCTGCGCGAACGCCGACTTCACTTCCTCGATTTCGCGCTGCAGTCGTTCGTTTTCGGCCTGCGTCTCGGCAACGATCAGCTTCGCCGGTTTCTCGAAGACGAGGTAGGCCGCTTTCACGTAGCCCTCTATGCCGTCCGGCAGGCGGACGTTGGCGTAGTTGCGGTCACGGGAGAGGATCTCGAGTTCCTGGCCGCTCTCGAGCGTGCGAAACGCTCGGTCGCTGGTGTCCTCTGCCTGGTGCAGGCCGAGGCGCAGGTTGTCCGTAACGTACGCGGTCTCGGCGACGGCCGCCCGCGGCGCAAGTAAAAACGGCAGCAAGGCCGGCACCAGGAATGCAAAACGCATTATCGCTCCTCCCAGGTTGCAGAGAACGGCTGCCCGTGCCGCCTCCGGCAGGCCGGAGTGTACTACAGCGTCCGGATCGACCGGCCGCGAATACTGTCGCCGATTGACGACGTCAGGCTATTTTTCGACCAGCCAGCGCAGCAGCATTTCCTGCACTTCGTCGCCCGGACCGCGGTGCACGTCGTTGTGATTGAGAAACGTGACGACGATGAAGCGCCGACCGGAGCGGGCCTGGAAGTAGCCGGCCACAGCGCTGACGTGATCGAGCGAGCCGGTCTTCATGTGTGCCTGGCCGGTCAGCGCACTCGACGAATACCGTCGCGACAGCGTGCCGTCCAGCCCGGATAACGCCAGCGACGACAGGTACTCGGGCATGTACGGGCTTTCGTAGGCGTAGCGCAGCAGCGCGGCGAGGTGGCGCGCCGTCATGCGCGATGCGCGGGACAGCCCCGCGCCGTTCGCGAGGTTCAGCTCCTCGAAGTCCATGCCGCGTTCGGCCAGCCACTCCCGGACGAAACGCCGGCCGGCCGCCTCTGTGGCCGGCGGGCCGTACTGTTCCGCGGCGAGCGTGTACAAGAGGTGCCGCGCCATGACGTTGTTGCTGTGCTTGTTGACCTTGGTGATGATGTCCGTGAGCGGCAGCGAGTGAAAAACCAGGTCGGGCTCGCGCATTTCGTCCTGCAGTACGTCAGCGGCGACCACGTTCCTGTAGCCGCCCGTGAGTTCTCCCCCCGACTCCTCCCACAGCGAGCGGAACAGGCCGTAGGTAAACTCGTTGTGACTGAGCGCGGTGCGGTCCATCGCATAAATCTCGCAGCCGCTCGGGAAGCGGCCGCTGAACGTGATCGTCGAGACGTCTTCGTTCGGCGTGATCGTGATGCCGCGCTGGTAACCCCGACAGGCACCGTTTGCGACGCGCAGGCGATTGATGATCTCCAGGTTGTCGAGCGGTGGATCGGGTCGCACCAGCACGCCGCTTTGCGCTTCGTCTGGCTCGAAGTAGTAGCGGACGACCTTGAAATTGGTCAAAAGCGCGTTCGGCGCGACGTTGTAGGCGCGCAGCGGTTCGCGATCGAACGCGGCGGGGTCGTAGTCGCCGACATCGAAGTGGCTGTCGTCGAGCAGCAGGTCGCCGCGGATTTTTTGCACGCCGGCAAGTCTGAGCTGGCGCAGCATTTGCCACAGTCGCTCGGTGACCATGTACGGATCGCCGTAGCCCTTGACCAGCAGGTCGCCGTCGAGCACGCCGTCGCGAAGCTCGCCCAAAAGGTAAATCTCGGTGGGCCACTCGTAGGCGGGGCCGAGCACGTCCAGCGCCACGAGCGTCGTCAACATTTTCTCGACCGAGGCGGGATTGCGCGGTACGTCCTCGTTCCACGCGAGCTCGACCTGGCCGCTGTCCAGCGCTTCGACGTAGATGCTCAGCGCTTCCGCCGGCACGCCGCGGTAGGTCAGCGCGCTCTCGACCGGCAGCGGCAGCGCGTCCTGGGCCGATGCGGTGGCAGTGAGTGCGAGCAGCGACAGGACGACGGCGGGTCTCATGCGTGGATTTGTAGTCGGCCAGGCAGTGCCGAGTCAATAGGGATGCGGCCGGGCGGTGGCCGGGTCCGCGTCGCAGGAAATTCTTTCAGGCAGGCCATTGAACCAGACGTGAATGGGCCTATTTCGCTGGAACCGCGGGCGGACCAGCAGTCTGCCTGCCGGAGTTCAGGCGGCGATGCGCCGGGTCGGCTCTCCCCCGACCGGCCCGGGCCGGCCGCCCTGCCGACCGCCTGGCGATTGCCCGGCGGAGCGGTGGACCCGCAAGGGTCCGGCGGCTCTTTTCCCCCTGATGCCGTCACGTTCGAGGAGTCGGGGACCGGTTCGTTCCGAATGGTTCCCGACTCCTTTCTTTTTCAAGGCCTTCAGACGTCGCGGTAAGGGTCCGCGTGGCGGTCGCGACGTTCCTCGCTCCGCCGGTCGCGTGTTGCCGCGGCCGTGGAACTGATGCGTTCGCGAATGCGTTTGAGCCAGGTCCGCGCCCAGGCGAACTCGATGCTCAGGATCGCCAGCCCGATCGGGATGACGACCAGCGCCGGGCCGGGGGTCACCAGCATGATGACGCCGACCAGCAGCACGGTGCTGCCGACGATTGCGATCACGATGCGGCGGGCGAACTTGTAGGTGACTTTGAGCGGATCGAATTTCATCGGGCAGGCTTCAGGGCGCGGCGAGAGATTACCACGTTGGCAACCAAAGCAAGGCGCGGCCTTGTATTTTCAGGGGCATATCGTAGCCTTGCGCCATGATCTCGGCATTACGTTACCTGCTGGTTGCTTGCCTGCTATCCGCGTCGGTCGCCCGCGCGCAGGGCGCGCCGGCGGATGCGCGGCTCGAACTCGGCGTCGACACGCCAAGCGTACAGATTGAGACCCGCCGGCCGGGCAGGAATTTCATCAGCCTGCCGGATCTCGAGTACCGGTTCGTCATCAGCGCGCGCTGCGCGACGAACATGACGCCGACCTCGCTCCTGCTCAGCGTCGCCGATTCCCGCCGATCGCTCCTGGCGAGCGAGATCCCCGCCGACGGCGAGCTGGAAATCGAACTCGGCATTCCGGCCGGGCAGCTGGCGCCGATTGCGCTGGAACGATTCTGCGTCACAGCGGCCGGCGACGCGGATGAGACGGGGGAATCGGAGCAGCCGGAGAGCGACACGGGCCGCTCGATGCATATCCCGGCTGTCGTTTCGGCGAGCGCGTCACTGCTTTGCGCCAGCGCGGAATCGGCGAGAATGGTATATGCGTCGCAACCGCTCGACGTGGAGCTCGTTTGTACGGCGCCGGAGACACCGGGCGTTTCCGGCACGGGAATCAGCGAAGACTGAGCGGTCGTCCCGGCTTTATTCCTCGTCGTCGCTCGGATCGAGATGCGTGGCGAGGAACGCGAGCGTCTCCTGCCAGGCCTCTTCGGCGACCGACGCGTTGTAATTGTTGCCGGTCGGATTCGCGAATGCGTGCCCGACGTCCGGGTATACGATGATCTCGTAGTTCTTCTCGAGGTTCTCGAGCGCCTGTTCGAATGCCCGGACCGATTCCACGCGGATGCCGCGATCGTTCTCGCCGAACAGTCCCAGAATCGGCACTTCGAGCGGCGCCAGGCGTTCCTCGTTGTCGGTGACCTGCCCGTAATAGATTACGGCGGCGTCGAGGCTGTCGGGAAACAGCAGTGCCGTGTTCAGTGACCAGCCGCCGCCGAAGCACCAGCCCAGCGAAGCAATTCGCGGCGCCTGGCCGGATTCGCGCAGGAAATTGTAGGCCTGGCGGATGTTTTCGTTTGCCCGATCCGGGTTTTCGACGACGCGCACCATCAGCTCCCGCGCCTCGGCGGGTGTGCCGGCCGTATTGCCGCCGAACAGGTCCACTGCCAGCACGACGTAGCCCTCACCGGCGAGCCGGTCGGCCATGGCGCGGACGCCGTCATTCAATCCCCACCATTCGTGGATCATGATGATGCCGGGCAGCGGGTCTACCATGTCCGACGGGAACGCGAAATAGCCGTAGACGAGCTGTTCGTCGACCTCGGCATAGGGCAGCGTCTCGGCGACGACCGGGCGTCGTGGCGCAATGTCGGCAGCGGCGCTCGGCCGGTTGCTGTCGTCGGCATGCTCGCGGGACATCGCATCGACGTTGGCGCGCCCTGCTGCAGCATCGTCCGCGCCACCGGAGCCGCCGCCATCGCAGCCCGCGAACAGGAGCAAACCGAAAAGCAGTGCCGGCAGCCGGCGGGTTGGCGTCAATCTCATTACTGTCCCCCGAACGTTGCGCGCCAAGTGTAAAGGAAATCCCGATTTCTGGCACAGGCCCGATCACATTTGGCACCATTGATCGCTCGTTTTCGCCTTTTCGACCAATCGGTGTCATTCAATGGGCCTGGTGCAGGAAGCGATCATCTATCTGGCGGCGGCGCTGATCGTCGTGCCGCTCGCGAAACGGCTCGGCTTCGGTTCCGTGCTCGGCTATCTCGTCGCCGGCATCGTCATCGGACCGTACGCACTCGGCTTCATTGGTGAAGCCGAACACATCCTGCATTTCGCAGAGCTCGGTGTCGTGCTGCTGCTGTTCGTGATCGGACTCGAACTGCAGCCGTCACGGCTGTGGGTACTGCGCAAGATGGTGTTCGGCCTCGGCACGGCGCAGATGCTGGTCAGTACCGTTGCGATCGCGCTCGTCGCGATGCTGTTCGGCGTCGGGCTCGAAACCGGTCTCGTCATCGGCTTCATACTCGCACCCTCCTCGACGGCGTTCGTTCTTCAGATGCTGGCGGAGAAAAAGCAGCTGACGACGACGTACGGGCGCGCGGCGTTCGCGATCCTGCTGTTCCAGGACCTGGCGGTGATCCCGGGCATTGCGCTGCTGCCGATGCTGGGCACCGACGCGCCGACCGCGTTCTCGGTGACCGGGCTCGCAATCACCATCGGGACGATCGGCGGACTGATCGTGGGCGGTCGCTACCTGCTGCGCCCGGTGCTGCGCTTCGCGGCGGGCAGCGACATCCCGGAGATCTTCACCGGCACCGCGCTGCTCGTCGTGCTCGGTTCCGCGTTCGTCATGTACCTGGCCGACCTGTCGATGGTGCTCGGCGCCTTCATCGCCGGCATGCTGCTGGCCGACTCCGAGTACCGGCACCAGCTCGAGGCCGACATCGCGCCGTTCAAGGGACTATTGCTCGGACTCTTTTTCATCTCGGTCGGTATGACGGTAAACCTCGACCTGCTGGTGCAGGAGCCGCTGGCGACCATGACCATCGTTGCCGCCCTGATGCTGGCCAAGGGCGTCGCCCTGTACCCGCTGGCGAGGTGGTTCGGCATCTGCGACCGGCGCGGCGCGCTGAATCTCGCCGTCGTACTCGCCCAGGGCGGCGAGTTCGCATTCGTCCTGTTCGGCATCGTCGCACGGCAGGGCATTATCGACACGACACTGATCGATCGCCTGATCCTGGCCGTTGCCGGGTCGATGGCACTGACGCCGATCCTCTACCTGCTAAATGAGAAACTTGCGGAAAAAGTCATGCGCGTTCCCGAGCCGCAGTACGACCGCCTCGACGAACCGGGCATGGAGCATCCGCCGGTGATCATTGCCGGTTTCGGCCGCGTCGGCCAGATCGTAGGCCGCATGCTGGCGGTGATCGGTCGCAAGTTCACCGCGCTGGAAATCGATTCGACCCAGGTCGACGTCGTGCGGCGATACGGCAACGTCGTGCATTACGGTGATGCGTCGAAACTCGAACTATTGCGCGCCGCCAATGCCGGGAACGCCGAACTGTTCGTGCTGGCGATCGACGACATCGAAGCGTCGATGCGCACCGCGGAGACCGTGCGCCGCCATTTTCCCAACCTGACCATCATTGCCCGCGCGCGAAACCGCCGCCACGAGTATCACCTGATGGACCTTGGCATCCAGTACATTTTCCGCGAAACGCTGCTATCCAGCCTGGCGATGGCCGAGGTGGTGCTGAACCGGCTCGGCCTATCGCCGCAGGAAACGACACGCACGATCGCCGCATTCCGGGACAAGGACGAAGCGTTGATGAAGCAGCAGCACGCGATGCAGCATGACGAGGAAAAACTGATCCAGTCGGCGCGCGAAACGGCACGCGAGCTGGAACTGCTGCTGCGGAGCGACCGGCAGGGCTAGTCGTCCTCGTCCTCCCATTCCCTGAGTTTCGTCTTGTCGACCTCTCGCCACTGCTGTTCGCTCTTGCGCGCATAGAAAAAGACTTTCGCCAGTACCCAGATCAGGATCGCTGCGATGAGAATGAGAATCAGCCAGAAGTCGCGGGGCATCGAGTTGCTAATCCAACGTTGAAAACCGTGTTTCCGGTCGACCGGTCGATGATAACGGGTTTCGAGCGGAGTAGAATCGGCAGCGTGACCGTCCTTTCGCAAAGCCGCAGCCCCGAGGGCCTCGAGTTCGGGCCGCGCCGAAAATCGTTCGATATCGAGGCATCGCTGAGCCGCAACTGGCACGGCGATAGCCTGTTCGTGACCGCGTGGTTCAACGCAATGTCGCTGTTGTTTCCGCTCGGCGAGAAATTCTTCATCGACAGCGTCGTGCACTACGAGCACGAAATCGACGACCCGAAACTGAAAGTCGAGGTTCGGGCGTTCCGCGCGCAGGAAGCGACGCACCGGGTGCAGCACCAGAGATACAACGAACTCCTGTGCCGGCTGCGTGACTACGACCTCGCCCGGTTCGAACGGGTCGAGCGGGAACGCATGGACTGGGCTTACCGTGAGCTGTCGCCGCGGCGGCGACTGGCCGGGACTGTGGCCAACGAACACATCACCGCGATCATGGCTCACGAAATGCTGACCAACCGGATGGTCATGGCCGGCGCGGACCCGGCTATTGCGGCGCTGTGGGAATGGCACGGCATCGAGGAAACCGAGCACAAGGCCGTTGCCTTCGACGTGTTCACGACCGTCGGCGGCACCGTTCGTGAGCGTCGCGTCGCGATGTTCATGAATACGATCTTTTTCTTCAAGGACACGATGCGAAACGTCTGCATCATGCTGCAGAAAGAAGGCAAGCTGTGGTCGTTGAGTGAATGGTGGGCCGGCATGAAGTATCTGTTTATTCGTCCCGGCATACTGCGGCGGGTCGCCGGTCCGTGGTGTCGGTTCTTCCGCCGCGACTTCCATCCCTGGCAAATCGACGATCGCGATCTCATCGCACGCTGGGAATCGCAACAGCAAAGCGCATCGACTGCGAACCCATAACCTTTCCTGCTTTGACTTTCAATGAACTTCGGTTAGCATTGCGCCGGTAAGTCAGACGGCATCTCCCGGAAGGGCATTATGGAAACCATCGGCATCAAAGACGTGATCTTCGTCGCGATGGATTCCGCTCGCCTGCTCATCCGGGCCGTGACCGGTTTCATCGTCACGAATCCGCTCATCGAGCACTAGCCGCACCATCCGCTGATCCAACCGTTCAACGATCGTCCGGCTAGCCGAACCCGGACCCGCCGCGCTGTGCCCGATACCCGGACGGCGCCGGCCAACGAACAAAGACTGGCACCATGACTTACGAACAACAGCACCAACCTGCACTGCGTCGAACGACACGCTTCTTCCGCGAAGCGTTGTCCGACAACGAGGTCGATTTCACGACCGGGCCCATCAACCGCGCGCTGGGTCTGCTCGCGATCCCGATGATGCTCGAAATGGCGATGGAGGCGGTGTTCGCCGTCGTCGATATCGCCTTCGTCTCGGTGCTCGGCACCAATGCGATCGCGGCGGTCGGCCTGACCGAGGCGCTCGTAACCGTGCTCTATGCGGTCGCGATCGGCCTCGGCATGGGCGTCACGGCGATGGTCTCGCGACGCATCGGCGCGAAGGACCCGATCGGCGCCGCCTACGTCGTCGGCCAGGCGATCTGGGTCGGCGCCGCCGTGGCAGCGGTGATCGGCTTTGCGGGCGTCGTTTATG
>CALKYK010000389.1 GCA_938003715.1 uncultured Gammaproteobacteria bacterium | reverse complement strand
CTCCGGCGCGAGCGTGAGACGCTCCGCGCGGGCGACGCCGTGGTCGTGTTCGAGAACGTGCTGGTGCCGTGGGAGCGGGTGTTTATGTACCGTGACCCGCTGCTCTGCAATCGCGCGTTCGCCGAGACGAACGCCGTCGTGCACATGATGCACCAGGTCGTCTGCGGCAAGCTCGCGAAAGCGGAATTCCTGGTCGGCCTGCTGTGCAAGATGGCGCAGGCCACCGGCAAGGACAAGGACATGAACGTCAAGGGGCAGATTGCCGAAGCGATGTAGATTGCCGAAGCGGTGCGCGCGTTCCGTTACCAGGCCGAAGGCGAAGCGCACGAGGACGCCTGGGGGCACTACAAGCCGAAGCGGCGCCCGCTCGATACGTCGCGCAACCTGTTCCCGAAGTGGTACCCGCGCCTGATCGACACGATCCACATGCTCGGCTCGAGCTCGCTGATGGCGACGCCCTGCGAGGCCGATTTCGACAACGAGATCGCGCCTGATGTCGAACAGTACTTCCAGACCGAAAACCTGGACAGCCGAGACCGCGTCGCGCTGTATCGGCTCGCCCACGACGTCGCGGTGTCCGGCTTCGGCAACCGCCAGGTACTTTACGAGCGCTTTTTCTTCGGCCCGCAGAACGTCATGGCGTCGGTTTACTTCGACCTGTACGACCGCGAGGAAATGATCGCCCGGGTCGACGAACTGCTCGGACGCGACTGATTGCCTGAGATTTCTAGCCGGTCGCGCGGTCGGCCGCGTCGAGCGTGCCGTAGAATTCCGCGAGCAGCGCGTAAAGTTGTTCCAGCTTGTGTACGCCGAACTGCGATTCCATCTCCGAGTACAGCGCCTCGGAATCGGGTGCAACCTTGTCGAATAGCCGCCGCCCGCGCGCGGTCAGCGCAAATACCGAGCGCCGCTGGTCGTTGCTGTCGCCCGAGCGGCTGACAAACTTTTCCTTCTCCAGGAACTGCAGGATGCGGGTGAGGCTCGGCGCCAGAAGGAAACTGCGCCGCGCGAGTTCGCTGGCGTCGATCTTCTCGTACTCGGCGAGTGCGCGAATCACACGCCACTGCTGCTCCGTAAGGCCGTGCTCGCGCAGCATCGGGCGGAACCGCGCCATCGCCGCCTCGCGCGCTTTCAGGAGCTCCATCGGCAGAGAGTGCTCGAAGTCGCGCAGTGCTTTGCCGCTCACGGCTTCTCCTCGACGACTTCGTTCTCCAGCACGCCGATGCCGGGCACCTGGACCTCGACGACATCGCCCTGTTTCAGGTACTTCGGCGGATCGAAGCGCGCGCCGGCGCCGTTCGGCGTGCCGGTCGCGATGATGTCGCCGGGCTTCAGACGATAAAACGTCGACAGGTAGGCGATGAGGTAGCGAAACGGGAACATCAGGTTCGCCGTCGTGTCGTTCTGGCGCTCCTCGCCGTTAACGCGGGTCATCACACGGAGCTCGCCCATCGGGTCGAGCTCCTCGGGTGTCACCATCCACGGCCCGAGCGCTCCCGAGTGCTCGAAATTCTTGCCCTGCGTCACGTTGAACTTCGCGTGCCTTAAGAAATCGCGCAGCGAGCCCTCGTTCATGATCGTGAGGCCGGCAACGAATTCGTGCGCGTCCGCCTCCGCAATGCGCCGGCCCTCCTTGCCGATCACGATCACGATCTCGCCCTCGTAGTCGAGCTGGTCGGACTCGGGCGGGTCGAGGATCGGGCGCTTGTGCCCGACCAGCGATTCGCGCGTGCGCATGAACACGCTCGGGTACTTCGGCGGCTCGCTGCCGTCCTTGTACTCCTCGTTGCGGTTCGCGTAGTTGACGCCGATGCAGATGATCTTTTCCGGGTTCGGGATCGTCGGCAGGAAGCGGACGTCGTCGAACGACAGGTCGGGATCGCGCAGCTCGCGCCCGAGCGGGCCGATCTTTTCCTCGCGAATCACCTGGCGCAGGTCCGGCAGGTTCGGCAGCCGCGCGCCGAGGTCGACGATACCGTCGTCGACGACGGCGCCGTAGCTCGCGCGGCCGCCGGTCTCGAAACTCAGGAGCTTCATGCAGCGATGCCCTCGCCGGGGAGTCCTGCGCGCTCGAGCACGCCGTCAAGGCGCTTTTCGAGTTCTGGCGACGCCGGCAGCATCGGCAGGCGGTGCTCGTTGGCCGGGATCAGGCCGAGCTTCTTCATCATGTACTTCATCGGGATCGGGTTCGTGTCGTAGAACACCGACTGGTTGATCTCCAGCAGTCGCTGGTGCAGCTCGCGACCTTTCGCGAGGTCGTTTTGCCAGACTGCGTCGCACATCCCGGCAAGAACGCCAGGGCGCAGGTTGCCGACTGCGTTCATCAGCCCGCAGGCGCCGATCGTCATCATCGGGAACGACAGCTCCTCGAGCCCGACGAAAATTTTAAATTCGTCGCCGAACTCGGCCAGGCACTCGGTGACGAATCCCAAATCGTTGACGGCGTGTTTCATCCCGACGAAGGTCGGCGAGCGTTCGCGACTCTCGCGCATGGTGTCGAGCGTGACGCCGACCGCGGTGCGGCCGGGGATGTGATAGATCATCCAAGGCGTCTCGTGCATTGCGGCAAGCTTCAGGTAGTACTCGACGAGGCCGCGCTGCGGCGGCTTGATGTAGTAGGGCGTCACGATCAGCAGCGCGTCCGCGCCCGCCTTTACTGCATGACGGGTCAATACTTCGGTCTCCGCGTACGACTGTGAGCCGGTTGCGGCGACGACGGGCACGCGCCCGTTGACGGTCTCGATCGCGACGTCGACGAGCCGGTTGCGCTCGTCGATCGTCAGGGTCGAGGGTTCCGCCGTCGTGCCGTTGACGAGCACCCCGTGCGAGCCTTCCTTCACCTGGAACTCGACCAGCCTGGCATAGGCGTCGTAATCGACGGCACCGTCCGAAAACGGCGTGATGACCGGCGGGATCGAACGGCGCAGGTGGGCGAGGTTGCTCATGTTTGGGTTTCCTTTGCGTCTTGACGTTCGAGCTCGCGCGAGTATACTTAACATGTTAAATGAATTCAACCGGGAGCGCCGGACAGTAAGATGCCGCACCAGATCATCGAATACTCCGCGAACCTCGAGTCGCGCTGCGACATCGACGCCCTCGTCGACGGCATGCACGAGACGGCGATGCGTACCGAGGGCCTGCCGGTCGGCGGCCTGCGCACCCGCGCGGCTAAGCGGGAGGTGTACCGTATCGCGGACCGGCACCCGGACAACGCGTTCGTGCACGTGACCCTGAATCTGGGGTCTGGCCGGCCGGTCGAAGTCCGGCGTGGATTCGGCGAGACGCTGTTCGCCGCCCTCTGCGAGCTGCTCGAACCCGTGTCGTCGACGTCGCCGCTCGCGTTATCACTCGAGATACGTGAGATCCATCCGGAGCTCACGTGGAAGAAGAACAACCTGCGCGAGTACATGGCGGCGCGCGCAGACAACGACGAGTGAACGACGGGCAGTGCCCGGAGGAAAACATGTCAAAAGAACTGAAACAGAACCTCGCGGATGCCGAAAAGCTGATCAAGCGATTTCGCGACCAGCCGCTGCCGCATTTCATCGACGGCAAACACGACCAGGGACGTTCCGGGAAGACGTTCGAGAACGTCACGCCAGTGGACAACAACGTGATCGGCAAGGTCGCCGCCGGCAACGCCGGGGACATCGATGCGGCATGCACAGCCGCCGATGCGGCGTTCGGCGAATGGAAAGCGATGCCCGGCAAGGAGCGCAAGAAGCTCCTGCACCGGGTCGCCGATGCGATCGTCGACAACGCGCGCGAAATCGCGCTCGTCGAAAGCTACGACTCGGGTCAGCCGCTGCGATTCATGAGCAAGGCTGCGATTCGCGGTGCCGAGAACTTTCGCTTTTTCGCAGACCTTGCGCCAAACGCGCGCGACGGACTGTCGCTGCCGGCGGACGAGCATCTCAACTACACGATCCGCCAGCCGATCGGGCCGGTCGGCGTGATCACGCCGTGGAACACGCCGTTCATGCTTTCGACCTGGAAAATCGCGCCGGCGCTGGCCGCGGGCTGCACGGTCGTGCACAAGCCGGCGGAGTGGTCGCCGTATACCGCGATGATGCTGGCCGAGATCTGCCACGAGGCGGGCCTGCCGCCCGGCGTCCTGAACTGCGTGCAGGGACTCGGCGAGGAGGCCGGCAAGACGCTCACCGAGCACCCGATGATCCGCGCGGTCGCATTCGTCGGCGAGTCGGTCACCGGCAGCCACATCATGCGCCAGGGAGCCGATACGCTGAAGCGCGTGCACTTCGAGCTCGGCGGCAAGAACCCGGTCATCGTCTTCGACGACGCCGACCTCGACCGAGCGCTCGACGCGGTCGTGTTCATGATTTACAGCCTGAACGGCGAGCGTTGCACGTCGTCGAGCCGGCTGCTTGTCCAGGAGTCGATCCAGGACGAGTTCAATGCCAAGCTCGTCGAACGCATCGGCAAGCTGAAGGTCGGGCATCCTCTCGATCCCGCCACCGAGATCGGCCCGCTCGTTCACGAACGGCATTTCAGGAAAGTACTGAGCTATTTCGACATCGCAAACGAGGACGGCGCGAAGATCGCGATCGGCGGCGGCACCGCGGAGGTGGAGGGTAAGGGCAACTACGTGCAGCCGACGCTCTTTACCGGCGCGAGGAACGACATGCGTATCGCGCAGCAGGAAATCTTCGGTCCGGTGCTGACCGCGATTCCCTTCCGTGACGAGGCGGATGCGATCAACATCGCGAACGATATCGCCTACGGTCTCGCCGGTTACGTCTGGACCAATGACATCGGACGCGGGCACCGCATCGCGCGCGACCTCGACGCCGGCATGATCTGGGTGAACTCGGAAAACAACCGCCATCTGCCGTCGCCGTTCGGCGGCATGAAGGCGTCCGGCATCGGCCGCGACGGCGGCGACTACAGCTTCGACTTTTACATGGAAACGAAAAACGTCTGCATCGCGATGGGCACGCACCGTGTGCCGCAGCTGGGGAAAGGATGAGCCTCTATCACCTGCAGAAATTCCTCTACGTGCTGAACCGCGACGAAACCGCGCAGAAGCGCTACCGCGACGATCTCGGCAGCCTGCTCGAAGAGTACGAGCTGACCGACGAGGAGCGCACGGCACTCGAGGAGGGCGACATCGGTCTCCTCTATGTGCTCGGCGTGAACGGTCAGATCCTGATGCACTATGCGGCGTTCCTCGGCATAGAATGGTTCGACTATCTCGAGCTGATGCGACAGGGCATCGAAAAGCACGGCCCCGTGCGTGCGGGTGTCTACGCGATGACCGGCGGCGGCGAAAGTTTCACAGCCGAGGTGAAGAAACGATGAGCCTCGTCTACGCAGGAGTCTGCAGCCACGCGCCCGGCATCACCGGCCGCGCGCACCTGGCGGACAACACCGCCAAACGCGACGAGTTCTACGCGATGCTCGGCCGGCAGCGGCAGGACATCGAGGCAAGCGGTGCCGAGGCGCTGATCGTGATCGCCGCCGAACACTTCGCCAACTTCTTCATGAACAACATGCCCGCGTTCTGCATCGGCATAGGCGAGCGCTACGAGGGTCCGATCGAGGATCCGGAGTGGCTGAAGATCGGCAAGCGTACGATTCCCGGTGCGCCGGACCTCGGTCGACACATCGTCGCCGAGGTCATGCAGACCGTCGACACGGCCTATGCCGAGGAGTGGAAGTTCGACCACGGCATCATGGTGCCGCTGAATTTCCTGACGCCGAAGTACCAGCTGCCGGTGATCCCGGTCAACATCAACTGCCAGGGGCCGCCGCTGACGCCACTGCACCGCGCCTGGGCATTTGGCGAGGCGCTGCGCCGTGCCTGCGAGACGGTGCCGGAAAAAATCGCGCTGGTCGGCACCGGCGGCATATCACACTGGCCGGCGACGCCGGACTCGGGGAAGATCAACGAGGCCTGGGACCGCGAGTTCCTCGACCGGCTGATGCGCCACGACCGCGAGGCCCTTTTGTCCTACACCGACGAGGACACCTACCGCGACGCCGGGCAGGGCGGCTTCGAGATCCGCACCTTTATCGCCGCCGCGGCGGCGGCGGGTGGGCCCGGCGAGCTGCAGTTCTACACCGCGGAGCTGCCGATATTCGCCGTCGGCTGCACGGTCGCTCGATTCGACATCGCGGCCTGAGGCCGCGACGACAAAAAGGACAAACCATGGCGCACATGCAGCCGCTGCCCGACGAGGCGGTACCCGAAGACATCCGCGAGCGTTTCGAGTACTACCGCAATACGCGCGGGTTTACGCCGAACAGCATCCGCACGATGGCGCGGCGACCGAACGTCGTGCGCGCGTTCATGCAGCTCAATCAGGCAGTACTGTACGAGGGCAGCGTCAACGAGGAACTGAAGATGCTGGTCAGCCTGGTTGCGAGCCAGGCGGCCGGCTGCCGCTACTGCCAGGCGCACATGGCGAACCTGTCACGCATCTACAAGGCATCGGAGGAAAAAATCGCCCGCGTCTGGGAGTTCGAAACCGCGGACTGCTTCACGCCGGCCGAACGCGCGGCGCTGCGGCTGGCTTACAAGGGATCGCTTGCGCCGAGCCAGGCCACAGCGGAAGAATTCGCCGCTGCGTACGAGCACTTCGACGAAGCCGAGGTGGTCGAGATCGTCGCCTCGATCGCCTTGTTCGGCTTCCTCAATCGCTGGAACGACACCATGGCGACCGAGCTCGAGGAACTGCCGGCACAGGTCGCCGGCGAAACGCTGGCCGACAGTACCGGCTGGGAGGTCGGCAAGCACCGGGCCTGACCGGTTACTGATCTCCCACGGCCAGCGCGACGAGCTGCCCGGCCTCTCCCGGCGCACCGACCGCGACGACGACGTACTGGCGCCCGTTCACCGCATAGGTCATCGGCACGCCGCTCTGGCGCAGCCCGAGGTCGACCTCGGCCAGGATCTCGCCGCTGCCCTTGTCGTGCGCGCGGAATTTCGTGCCGCCGCCCGTCGTCGTGTACAGGCCGCTGCCTTCACCGGCGAACAGCAAAGTCTTCGTGACCAGCAGGCCGGCGCGTTCCTGGTGGCCGGTGCGCGGCAGTTCGACGCCCCTGAGCTTTTCGTGAGTCCTGATTTCTTCGGGCGTGTCGGCGTTCGCGATCGTCCACCTGACCTTGCCGGTATTCATGTCGATCGCGGTAATGCGTCCCCACGGCGGCTTCAGCAGCGGCAGGCCGAAGACGTCGGGAGACGGCGCGTTCTGCGCGACATAGCGCATGTTCGACCGGTCGGGGTCGCTCACCAGCCCGAGCGAGCCGACGGAGACCGCCGACGACACGTAGAACATGCCTGTTTCCGGGTCGACGACCGCGCCCTGCCAGTTCGCCGCGCCGCCGCCGTCGGGCGAGAACAGCGTGCCCTTGTTGTCCTCGCTGTAGACCGTCGGCGGCGTGTACGCCGGCCCCAGCGTGTACTCGGATGCGACGCGCTTCGCCTCGGCCAGGATCTCCGGCGTCAGGTCGTTCAGCCGGTCTTCGGTGACGCCGTTCGGCTCGAACATTTCCGGCAGGGTCGGGATCGGCTGCGTCGGCGCAGCAATTTCTCCGGGCACGTCGCTCGCCGGGACCGGCACCTCCTCGATCGGCCAAACCGGCGTGCCGTCGCGGCGGTCGAAAACGAACGTGTAGCCGTGCTTCGTGATCTGCGCGACGGCCGGGATGTCACGGCCATCGACGGTGATGTCGAGCAGCACCGGCGCCGCCGGCGGATCGTAGTCCCAGATGTCATGGTGCACGGTCTGGAAATGCCAGACACGTTCTCCCGTGCGCGCATCGAGGCAGACGATGCTTTGCGTGAACAGGTTGTCGCCGGGCCGGTGCCCGCCGTAGTAGTCGCCGGTGGCCGCCTCGACCGGCAGGTAGACGTAGCCGAGCTCCGAGTCGGCGGACATCGGCGCCCAGACGCCCGCGTTTCCGGTGTACTTCCAGGAACCGTCCTCCCAGGTCTCGTGGCCGTATTCGCCCGGGCGCGGGATCGTGTGGAAGATCCAGCGTCGCTCGCCCGTGACGACGTCATACGCGGTCACGTGCCCGGCCGGCATTTCCTTCGTCGGCGGTGCGCCGCCCGGCGGAAACGCGGAACCGACGATGACGACGTCGCCGACGACGATCGGCGGCGAGCTGGCGCCGACCCGCGCGGTATCCGGATCGATGTCCTGGTCGAGTTGCAGCTTCAGGTCGACGATTCCGCCCGAGCCGAACGACGGGCGCGGCTGTCCGGTTTGCGCGTCCAGCGCAACCAGGTGGTAGCCGGGTGAAATGAAATAGATCGTTTCGCCGTTGTCGCCCCGGCGGTACGCGACGCCGCGACCGGGGCCCTTCCGCGGCGCGAAATCGCCGCGCGCGCCTTCGTCCAGGCGATACATCCACAGCGTCTCGCCGCTGGTCGCGTCGATCGCGACAACGGCGCGGCGCGCGCCCGCGGTCGCGTACAGCACGCCGTTCGCCATGATCGGCGTTGTCTGCAGGTTCGGCCACGGTTCCGGGCCGAAGTTGTCGGAGCGCCAGCGCCATGCGACTTCGAGGCGGTCGACATTGTCGCGGTCGATCAGGTCGAGCGGCGAGTAATTCATGCTGCCGGGGTCGCCGCGGTGGTGCAGCCATTCCACGGTGAGGCCGCCAGCTTCTGCTGCCGCCGACAACGGGATCGGTGTGCTTCGTGCCGCGTCTGCAAAAACCAGTGAAGGTTTCGACATCGTCGCCGCCGTCAGGCGGGCGTCACCGTCGACGTAACCGTTGCGGTTCAACATGTAGGCGACGAGGTCGGCATAGGCCGAGGCGCTCAGCGCGCCGGGGCGGGCGAGCGGCATCATGTCGCGGTTCAGCAAGAAAAATTCCTCGAGCGTGCGGCCGCGCCACCGATCGATGAACGCGCGGCCGACCAGCGACGGACCGATTTCGCTGCCGCCCAGCTCGGCACCGTGGCAGGCGGCGCATTCACGCGCGTAGATCGCGGCGCCATTCTCTGCCTGCTCCAGCAAATAGACACCG
>CALKYK010000388.1 GCA_938003715.1 uncultured Gammaproteobacteria bacterium | reverse complement strand
ATCGGGATCGGCGCGCGCGAGGTCCGAAGGCAGAGACGGCAAATCGACGTCGACGCGAATCGTCGCCAGTTTGCGCGACAGTTCCAGTTCGTCGAGGTGTTCGCGCAGGCTCTCGCCGACCTTGCCCTTGATGTCGCCGGCATGGGCGACGATCTCGTCGAGCGTGCCGTACTCGTTGAGCCACTTTGCGGCGGTTTTCGGCCCGACCTTCGGCACGCCGGGAATGTTGTCCGAAGTGTCGCCGACCAGCGCGAGGTAGTCGACGATCTGTTCCGGGAACACGTCGAATTTTTCCTTGACGCCATCGCGATCGAGCAGCTTGCCGGTCATCGTGTTGACGAGCGTCACTGAATCGTCGACGAGCTGGGCCATGTCCTTGTCGCCTGTGGAAACCAGGACCTGCATGCCCGCGTCCGCAGCCTTGCGCGCCAGCGTGCCGATCACGTCGTCGGCTTCGACGCCCTCGATGCGCAGCAGCGGCAGCCCCATCGCCGGCACCGCTTCGAGCAGCGGTTCGATCTGTGCACGCAGGTCATCGGGCATCGGCGGCCGGTTCGCCTTGTAGGCCTCGAACATCTCGTCGCGAAAGGTCTTGCCCGGGGCGTCGAACACGACCGCGAAATGCGGCGTGTCCTCCTCACGTGCGAGTTTCAGGATCATGTTCAGCACGCCGTGCACGGCGCCTGTCGGTTCGCCGCGCGAGCTCGTCAGTTTGGGCAGCGCGTGATAGGCGCGATACAGGTAGGACGAACCGTCCACGAGGACGAGTTTGCTGTCGCTCATCAGCTTCGTTCCGCTTGCGGACGCAGCTCGTGCCGCGCCGTTTTATTGTGTTTTTACGGCTCCTTGCGGAGATTGATTATCCGGTCCCTTTCCTCGTCTTCGTCCGTATCGGAGGCCTGTTGGGCGGCCTCGCGGATCTCGCTCGGATCGCCCGGCAGGAACAGCGGGCCTTTCTGGCCGCAGCCTGCGGCGAGGAACGACGCGAACAGGAACGTCAGCAGGATCGTGATCGGTTTGCGCATGGCTTCACCCCAGAAGCGAAGGCGCAAATGGTACCGCACTAGCTTACGCGAATTCCGTGAAGCAGTACTCGCCGGGCCGATGCGGCTCAGGCCGACGGCACGATCTGCGCCAGCGCGTCGGCGAGGCGCCCGACGTCGTGCGACTGCAGGTTCAGCGGCGGCGCCAGCCGCAACACGTCCGCATCGGCAGTCAGGCCGGCCAGGATGTCATGCTGCAGCAGTGCCGCACGAACCTCCGCCGCCGGCCGGTCGCAGACCAGCCCCAGAAGCAACCCGGCGCCACGAATGCGCTGCACCGGACCGATGGCACAGAACTCGCGGATCTCGCTTTCGCGTCGGCGCACGTTGGCCAGCAGGTTGTCGTCCCGGATGGCCTCGATGACCGCGAGCATCGCCGCCGCAGCGAGCGGTCCGCCGCCGATCGTCGTCTGCAGGTCGCCCGGCTCGAGCAGCGTCGCGAGGTCGTCGCGCATCAGCAGCGCGCCAGAGGGCACGCCGCCGCCGAGCGCCATGCCGGCGGTCAGCATGTCCGGCTCGATGCCGCAGGTTTCGACGGCGAAGAACCGGCCGCAGCGCCCGGGGCTCGTATGCATCTCGTCGGCCACCAGCAGTGCGGCGCAGCTTCGCGTCGCCTCGCGCAGCGCCGCGACGAATTCGAACGACAGGTCGTGCACGCCGGCACCCGCCTGCACCGGCTCGAATATGACGGCGGCAACGTCGTGGCCGATCATTGCCCGCACCGCGGATACGTCGTTGCGCGGAATGAAGTCGACGTTGAACGGCGCGCGCGGATACGCATACGGCTGTCGCGCCGAGTGCTGCGACAGTGCCGCGGTCGCTGCGCTGTTGCCGTGCTCGCCACCGGTCACGGCCAGCACGGTCGAGCGCCCGGTCGCGAGGAACGCGATGCGCAACGCGTATTCGTTCGCTTCGGTGCCGCTGTTGGCAAACAGGACCTGGCCGAGCGAGTCGGGCGCGCAGTCGACGAGTGCGGCGGCGGCTTGCTCGCGAACGTCGAGGCTGAGCGATTCGTCCTGGTACAGCAGCCGCTGGCTCTGCTGCTGGATCGCCTCGCACAAACGCAGGTGACCGTAGCCGAGCGGGAGGTTGCCCTCCGCGGCATACAGGTCAAGCAGTCGCCGGCCGTCGTCGAGCGTCAGCTCGCAGCCGATGCCGCGCTGCGCGGTGACCGACAGGCGGTCGTGCAGAGACAGTCTTGCGCCGACGCCGGGCGTGCCTCGAATTACGCTGTTGCGTTCGGCAATGACCACTTGCGGAATCCCGGTAGCTGCGCGAAACGAACGCGTATCAATAGCAACTGCGGCGCCTTCACACAAGGCTCACCCGCGTTATACTCCGCGGCTCTCTTGGGGGAGAGACTGGCATGGAAAAGCCGCAGCGGCAGGCGCCGGCGCTCGACACGATCGAGGTGTTCGGCAGCTCGGTGCAGGACGGCAGCGTCATCTGGTTGCACGGGCTCGGGGCCGACGGTCACGATTTCGAGCCCATCGTTCCCGAACTCGGACTCGCGGGGCAGCTCAGCCTGCGATTCGTGTTTCCACACGCACCTGTGCGCCCGGTGACGATCAACGGCGGCATCCCCATGCGCGCGTGGTACGACATACTCACGCTCGATCGCGACGGGCTGCAGGACGAGTCCGGTATCCGCGCAAGCAGCGCAGCGCTGCACGAACTCGTGCAACGCGAACACGAACGCGGGCAACCGTTCGAACGCATTGCGCTCGCCGGGTTCTCGCAGGGCGGTGCCATCGCGCTGCACACGGCGCTGCGCTTCGAGCAGCGCCTGGCGGGCGTTATGGCCCTGTCGACCTACCTGCCGATGCCGGATCGGCTGCCGCAGGAACGGGCAGAGGCGAACCGCGACCTCCCGGGATTCATGGCGCACGGCACGCTCGACCCTATGCTGCCGGTCACGCTGGGGCAGCAGTCGAGGGACGCGCTGGCCGCGGCCGGCTATGCCGTGCGGTGGCGCGAGTACCCGATGGCGCACGCGGTCTGCGCGACCGAGATCGCCGACATCCGCAACTGGCTGCTGGAGATATTCGGCCGCGGCTGAACTCAGGCAGCCGGCGCGCGGAACGCAAAGCGCATTTCACCGCTTGCGTTGCCGTCCGGATCGAAGCGGCGCTCGGCGATCTCGACTTCACCCGTGTGCCGCCAGAGCATGACGGTGGAGCAGCGCGTTCCGTACTCGCGCGCCACGACGAAAGGTGCAGACAGCCGCTTTTCCAGTTCGAAGGGCAGCGCGTCGCCCGTGGCTTCGACCGGGTCCGCCTCTCGCCGGTCGCCGACGATGGCGAGCAGTCGGTCGACGTCCGGCTCGCCGTCGTCGATCAGTGCCCGCAGTGCATCGCGGCTGCGCAGCAGTTTCGGCCATGGCGTATCCAGCGACGCGTTGGACAGCCCGTAGACGCCGGGCTCGAGCCGGCCGGCCCGCCACGAACCGACGGCCCGGCCACGGCC
>CALKYK010000387.1 GCA_938003715.1 uncultured Gammaproteobacteria bacterium | reverse complement strand
TTCGACCGAGTTAAGGGCTTTTCGAGGGAGAAAGACACACCCGGTGGTCGTCGCCTCTGCGATGGATGCGCGGTGGATTGCTTCGCTGCGCTCGCAATGACGCGGGTGGGGAGATCGCCCGCCGGGGCGGGCTCCTACGGATGGAGTGGTACGGGGTTCGTCTGCCGGGTGGACTCCTGCACGGGTCTGGCGGGATACTCGCGGCCGAATCGGCTCAGTCGTCGTCGAGGAGGCGCTGCACGGCTTTCGAATCCGCACGCTTCATCGGCCGGCCGTCGACGGGGCTGATCGGCGCCTGGCGCATGCCGTCCACCGGGAACACCGTCGCCTCGATCGATGAGTCCTGGTGCAGGAAGCGGAAGCCGGCGAACGACTCGGCCTGGTCGCGGCGGCTTTTCAGGCGCCGCTCGAAGCTTCGGTACTGCAGGCGGTTTTCGTCGAGAGTCAGCGCAACCAGTTCCGGCGTGTCGGAGAAGACGTGCAGGTTGACGGGCGAGTTGGCCGCGGCGGTTCCGTTCAGGACCGGGCCGACCAGCCGCGGGCTGAACGCGGCGAGAATTTCCATTGCGGAGAGCGCGGCCCGGCGCATCGCGGCCAGCAGCGAGCGGTGAGATTCGCGGCCGAAGAGCTTCAGGTGCATTCCGACGGCGTGCTCGATTTCGCTGTTGCCGGGCAGTGAGCCGCGCGCCGAGAGGCCGAGGCGCTCGGCGGCCTTGATCTTGGCGACACGGAAATCGTCGATGCCCTGTTCGACGATGATGCGCGCTGCTTCCTGGGCGAGCACCTGACGCGCGCGATCCTTTCCCTGTGACGATCGTTTACCCATGCTGCGTATCCGGCGTCAGAATATTTCGGCTTCGTCCCGGGTGCGATTGAAGATGTCGTCGACGGCACCCGCCTCGTCGCATTCGGGTACGTTGTCCACCCGGAAGTGCTCGAACATCACGTCCTCGAACGGATGATTCGCGCTCACCGGGCAGCCTGTCTGTTTCGAGATGCGCACGGTGACGATGCCTTCCGGCATCGGCAGCTGGTTGTTCGGCACGCCGGCCAGTGCGATGCGCATGAAGTCGATCCAGACGGGCAGCGCGGTGCGCGAGCCTTCTTCCCGCGGCCCCAGCGCCGAATCGTCGTCGTAGCCGACCCAGACCACGCCCACGATGTCCGCGTTGAACCCGGCGAACCAGGCGTCGCGACGATCGTTCGAGGTACCGGTCTTGCCGGACAGGTCGCTGCGACCGAGCACGCGTGCGCGTACGCCGGTGCCGCGTCGGACCACGTCGCGCATCGCGTCCGCAATCAGGAATGCGTTCTGCGGGCTGATGATGCGTTCGGCGATCCTGACGTTGCGATAGAGATCCGGCGCCTCGGCGGCGTCCGGCCGGTAGGAGTCACCAAACTCCGCCATCTGCTCGAGCGTCAGCGCCGTGGAGTAAGGCGAGAATGGATAGTCGTCCGCCGGCGAGAGTTCGGAGCCGCCGTTGATACCCAGGATCTCGTCCGATTCCTCGTCGTGGACCGGGTACTCCGGCTCGAAGTCGTGCGACGGAATACGGTCCGGCGGTTCGCACTCGGGGCAGACCACGAGCGGGTCCGCCCGGTACAGGATCTCGTCGTCCGCCGCGATGATCGCGTCGATGACGTACGGCTTGACCGCGTAGCCGCCGTTCGCAAACGTGGCATACGCCTGCGCCATGTCGAGCGGCGACGCGTTGCCGCCGCCGAGCGCCAGGGAACCGTTTCTTGGCAGCGCCGCGTCGCCGAGACCGAACGGCCGCAGGTGCTCGACGGCGTTGCCGATGCCGGTCTCGTTCAGGAGCAGCCGCACCGACGCCAGGTTCATCGAGCGCACCAGGGCTTCGCGCAGCCGCTGTTCGCCGTAGAAGCGGCCGCTGTAGTTCACCGGGCGCCACAGTCGTTCCAGCGCGCTCGAGTTGATGACGACCGGCGCATCGAGCACGACGGTGGCCAGCGTCGCCCCGTGCTCCAGCGCAGCAGAATAAATGAACGGCTTGAACGACGATCCCGGCTGGCGCGCGGACTGCGTGGCGCGGTTGAACTTCGACAGCGAGAAATCCAGGCCACCGACCAGGCTGGTGATGGCACCATCGCGGGGATCGACCGACACCAGCGCGGACTGGGCCCTCGGCAGCTGCGCCAGTGCGTAGCCGCCGAGCGTGATCGGCATGACGTAGACGATGTCCCCGACCGCGAGTACATCGCCGACCGTTTCCGGCGCCGGCCCGGTCGTTTCGAAATCGACGTACGGCTTTGCCCAGGAGATTGCGAACCATTCCAGCTTTTCGGGCAGGCCGTTCTGCAGCACGATGTCGGCGCTGTTGTCCTCGTTCAGGGTGGTGACGACCGCGACCGACAGGTCGGCCGGGTTCGCGTAGTCCTGCAGCGCGCGCTGCGTCTCTTCGGGCCACTCGAAATACGGCAGCTCGAATACCGCGGGATCGGCGTCGAGCCTGCCGATCGGCCCGCGGAAGCCGCGACGGCGCGTGAACTCCTGCAGCCCGTTGCGAACCGCATAGTTCGCGGCGCGCTGCAGGCGGGAGTCGAGCGTCGTGATGACCCGGAAGCCGTTCGAATAGGTCGCCTCTTCGCCGTAGCGATCCAGCATCTCGCGGCGCACCATCTCGGCGACGTACGGCGCCGACAGTTCGTTCGATGTGCCGTACAGCTTCGACTCGAGCGGATACGACATCGCGTCCTCGAGCTGGGTGTCGGTGATGAAGTCCAGATCGTGCATGCGGTTCAGCACGTAGCGGCGGCGCATCGACGCGTTGGCCGGGCTGCGCACCGGGTTGTAGCTCGAGGGCGCAGGCAATACGCCGGCCAGGGTTGCCGCCTCGGCGATGTTGATCTGGTCCAGGTTCTTGCCGAAGTAGACCTGCGCTGCGGCGGCGACGCCGTAGGCGCGCTGGCCAAAGAACATCTTGTTAAGGAACAGCGCCATGATCTCTTCTTTGGAGAACTGCTGTTCGATCTTCACGGCGAGGAACGCTTCGCGAAGCTTGCGGGTGAAGAGCTGTTCGCGGGTCAGGAAATAGTCGCGCGCGAGCTGCTGGGTGATGGTGCTGCCGCCGCCGGAAATCTCGCCGGAGCGGATCAGCGCGAAGCCGGCACGCAGGATGCCGAGATAATCGATCCCGGGGTGCTCGAAGAAGCGCCCGTCCTCGGCGGCGACGAACGCATCGACGACGTACTGCGGCAGGTCTTGATAGGTAACGAGTATGCGCCGTCGCTCGCCGACCTCCTCGATCAGCCGCCCGTCGCGGCTGAAGATTCTGAGCGGAATCTGCAGCGGTATCTCGCGGATGGTTTCCGCGGGTGGCAGGCTCGGCTGCACATAGTAATAAGCGCCGATGATGCCCGCTGCCAGCATCGACGAGCCGGTGGCCAGCAGGCCGGTGGCCAGTACCACCCAGCGCCAGTGACGGCGACGCAAACGGGATGTGCTGTGCTCGCCCTTGTTGTCGGCAGTGGCCATCGTCTCAAGCGT
>CALKYK010000386.1 GCA_938003715.1 uncultured Gammaproteobacteria bacterium | reverse complement strand
GCACGATCGAGGACGTGCTGGAGCCCTACCTGATCCAGCAGGGCTTCATGATGCGCACCGCGCGCGGCCGGGTCGCGACAAAAAATGCCTACCTGCATTTCGGCCTGACGCCGCCGGTGCGCGAGTCGGCGCCGGAGCTGCCGCTTTTCGACAAGCCCTGAGGCCGGCGGGACTTCGCTTGCACACGTCGAACGACAGCCCGCCGTTTGCCTGGCCGGTCCGCGTTTATTACGAGGACACCGACGCCCAGGGCCTCGTCTATTACGCGAACTATTTTCGCTTCATGGAGCGTGCGCGAACGGAATGGTTGCGCTCGCTCGGTGTCGAACAGGACGTGCTGCTGAACGAGGAACGCCGCTACTTCGTGGTCGTCGAAACGCGGGCCGAGTTCCTGCGGCCGGCGCGCTTCAACGATCAGCTTGTCGCAACGGCGCAACTCAGTGACATGTCCAGAGCGACTTTCCTGATCGAACAGAATATCTTCCGCGGCGGCCTCGATGGCGAGCTGCTCGTCAGGGGCGAGACGCTCGCCGCCTACGTCAATGCCGAGACCGGCAGACCGCTACGCGTACCCGCTTCATTGTTCAAGGATCCACGCCATGCAAACTGACATGTCGATCATCAACCTGGTGCTCGAGGCGAGCCTGACGGTGCAGATCGTGCTGCTGATCCTCCTGGTCGCGTCATTCGTGTCCTGGAGCATCATCCTGACCAAGCGCCGGCTGATCCGCCGCACCAAGAGCGCCAGCGACGACTTCGAAGCCAGCTTCTGGTCGGGCGGCGACCTGAACACGCTCTACCGCAGCGCCACGCGGCAGAAAGGCGGCAGCACCGGCATGGCAAGCATCTTCGAGTCCGGCTTCCGCGAGTTCAACCGGCTGACGCAGCAGGGGGACGTGGCACCGGACAAGCTCGTCGACGAGTGCCGTCGCGCGATGCGGGTGTCGCAGATGCGCGAGGTCGACCGTCTCGAACAAAGCCTCGCGACGCTGGCAACGATCGGCTCCACGAGCCCGTACGTCGGCCTGTTCGGCACGGTGTGGGGCATCATGAATGCGTTCCTGCAGTTCGGCAACATGCAGACGGTAACGCTCGCGGTTGTCGCGGGACCGATCGCCGAAGCGCTGATCGCCACCGCGATGGGCCTGTTCGCCGCGATCCCGGCGGTGATCGCTTACAACCGTTACGCGGACAAGGTCGCGCGGCTCGAGATCCGCTACGACGGCTTCACCGAAGAGTTCTCGAGCATCCTGCAGCGACACGCGCGACGCAAGGCACAGGGAGCCTGACATGGCCGGAGTGATGCAGAAACGCAAGCTGATGGGCGAGATCAACGTCGTGCCGTACATCGACGTGATGCTCGTGCTGCTGATCATCTTCATGGTCACCGCGCCGCTTCTGACCCAGGGCATCAAGGTCGAACTGCCGAAAGCGGGCGCGGAACCGATCGAGGACGTCGCCGACGCACTGCCGCTGGTCGTCAGCGTCGACCGCGACGGATACCTGTACATCAACGTCGGCGACGACGAGGAAGAACCCGCGACCGGACGCGAAATCGTCGCACGCGTCGGCGCCGTGCTGCGCAATCGGCCCGACACACCGGTGCTGGTCAAGGCCGACCGCGCGGTGCCGTACGGCACCGTCGTGGGCGCGATGGTGCTCCTGCAGCAGGGCGGGGCGGACAGCGTTGGCTTTGTCACCGACCCGCTCGACACCTATCCGATTCCGGAGTAAGCACGACCGGCGATGTTCCGCGATACCTACAACATAATCCCCGTGACGCTTGCAGCGCTGCTGCATGTGCTGGTGTTCGGCGGGCTGATCGTGGTCATCGATTTTTCCCGGCCGACGCGGCCGGCCGTGCCGCTCGCGATCGAGGCGACACTGGCCACAGCCGAGGACCTGGTCCGGCAACCGCCGCCGGAACCGGAGCCGGTGGTCGAGCCGGATCCCGGGCCCGATCCCGCCGAGCTGGAACGCCAGCGCCTGGAGGAGGAAAAGCGCCAGGCCGACCTGCGTGCCGAGCAGGACCGTATCCGCCAGCAGCAGGAAGCGGACCGGCAACGCCGGGAGGCCGAAGAGGCCGAACGCAAGCGCCGCGAGGAGGCCGAGCTCGAGCGCCAGCGACAGGAGCGCGAGCGACAGCGGCTCGCGGACATCGAGCGCCAGCGGCAGAAGAACGAGCGCCTGCGCCGCGAGGCCGAGGAACGCGAGATCGCAAGGCGTCGCCAGCAGGAACTCGAGGCCGAGGAGATGCGCCTCGCGGCGCTGGCGGCCGACGACAAGGCCCGATACGTCTTCATGATCCAGCGGGCAATCACGCAGCAATTCATCCGCCCGGCGTCGGCGCCGGAAAACCTCGAGTGCGTGGTCGACGTAAAGCAGCGCCCCGGCGGACACGTGATCGACGTGCAGATCCAGCGCTGCAACGGCGACGATGCGGTGCGACGCTCGATCGTGGCTGCCGTCGAGAAGGCGTCGCCGCTGCCGCTGCCGGAGAATCCGTCGATTTTTGAACGGGACTTGCAGATATTGTTCAAACCTGAACAATAAGCGGCCTCTTGGAAAGGCTTGGGCTCCTCTCATGAGTAATGGACTGGTGCGGCGCTGCGTGGCACTCGTGGTAATGACCGTGGCCGCCGGCGCTGCTGACGCGCAGCTGCAGATCGAGATCACCGAGTACGCCGGCAAGCAGACGCCGGTGGCGGTGGTGCCGTTCGGCTGGGAAGGCAACGACCCGACCGCGCCGTACGACATCGACGACGTGATCGCCGCCGACCTGAACCGCAGCGGCCGGTTCCGCACGATTCCCGAGACCGACAGGCTGCAGATGCCGGTAGCGAGAGTGGACGTCGAATACGAGGACTGGTCGATCCTCGGCGTCGAGGCGGTCATCATCGGCAAGCTGACGCAGACCGACGACAACGTCTACAGCCTGCAATTCCAGGCCTTCGACGTATTCACCCGAGAGCAGCTCGTCGGCTACCGGATGCCGGTCAGCCGCGGCACGATGCGCATTGCGGCGCACCGCGCCGCCGACATGATTTACGAAAAACTCACCGGCATCCCCGGCGTGTTCGGCACCAAGGTCGCCTACGTCACGGCGCAGGACCAGAGTGTGAACAAGCTGTACTCGCTCGTCATCGCGGACATGGACGGCGAAAACGCGCACACGATCATGGAGTCCACGGACCCGATCATGTCGCCGGCGTGGTCACCCGACAGCCGGCAGCTCGCCTACGTGTCTTTCGAGAACAACGTCTCGACGATCTTTGTGCAGACGCTGCGCACCGGCAACCGCATCCGCGTATCGAGCCGGCCCGGCATCAATGGCGCACCGGCGTTTTCTCCGGACGGGCGCAAGCTCGTGCTGACGCTCGGCGGGCTTGACGGCAACCTCGACATCCACGTCATGGACCTCGCCACGAGGGAGCTGACACGGCTGACCACGAACCGGGCCATCGACACCGAGGGCAGCTGGTCGCCCGACGGGCGCATGATTTATTTCACCTCCGACCGCAGCGGCGGGCCGCAGGTGTACCGCGTGAGCGTCGACGGCGGCGCGCCCGAGCGGGTCACGTTCGAAGGCGGGTATAATGCGCGCCCGCGGCTGAGTCCCGACGGCAGCAAACTGGCCGTCGTGCATCCCGATCGCGGCGCCTATCGCATCGGCGTCATCGACCTCGACTCCCGTGACCTGCTTGTCGTGTCGACGGGCAGCCAGGACGAGTCGCCGAGCTTCGCGCCGAACAGCGACTCGCTGATCTACGCGACGCGGCAGGGCCGCAACGGCGTCCTGGAAATGGTGTCCGCCGACGGCCTGGTGCGGCAGCGGCTGGCCTCGGGGGCGGGCGACGTTCGCGAGCCGGTCTGGTCGCCGTTT
>CALKYK010000385.1 GCA_938003715.1 uncultured Gammaproteobacteria bacterium | reverse complement strand
TGTACAGGAGCACCGGGTTGCTGTCGATCTGCTGCTTGATTCTTTCGTTGACGTCCACTTTGACACTCACTTGCGGCCGGTTCGGAAGTGTGGGGGCCGCCTTGCGCAAATTCAATACCCGTCGACGTTGGTGTTGACGACGATGCGGTTGTTCACGTTGCGGACGCCCTGGGTCGCCCTCGCGATGCTCACAGCACGGTCCCGGCTCGGGTAGCTGCCGACCGTGCCGCTGAGCGTCACCGTGCCGTTGTAGGTCCGTATTCCCAGGCCATATCGCCTCAGCTCGGCATCCGACTGGAAGCGCTCGCGAATAGCCGCGGAAATCGAGCTGTCCGCGGCGGCCACGCCATCCGCGCGACGGTCGACGGGAGCGGTCTCGCCGCCACCGGCGCTACCCAGCAACATCGAGGTGCAAGCCGTGTGCAAGACGGCGAGGCCAAGGAGTAACAGCGTGCGCATGTCTAAATGTCTATCAGAACCGCGTAACGGAGGCCCGCCTATTCTACTGGACCACCTTTCGCCAACCCAGCCCGCAGTTCCCGCCGGCGGCGACGCGCCGGCAGTGCTGCGACCACCGACCATTGTTGATCTGCCGACATGCCGGCCCAGGCGACAATCTCGTCGAGCGTACGGCAACAGCCGATGCACACGTCACGGTCGTCCAGCGTACAGATTCGATTGCAGGGCGAATCCGGACGCGCGCCGGGATTCGATCCCTGCCGTTCCGTCGCGCCGCTGTCGTCGTCGCCTTTTGAGCTGCTCACGAGTCTACTGCCCCTGATTCCGCGTGATTCCAGTGCCCGGGCTGGGCTGGCACACCGCGCGGTGTGCCTGCATTCGGGCGTTGCAGCCTTTATAATACGCCCGCGCGCGGCGCGTGGTCGCGCATCCCGGACCAGAATTCCGAGCGACGTCTCGCCCGCCGGGCAGACGATAATGAACCAATAATCCTCTGGGAGTACACCGCATGAATCCTTTGAAAACCGTTCTCGGTACGATCATTGCCGGTTTTGTCGTAGCGATCGTCATCCTGCTGGCTTCGGGTGACAGCCATATCCCGTCTGCAATGCCGGTCAACGCCATCATCATCTGGCTGCACGTCTTTGCCGGCATCATCTGGATCGGCCTGCTCTATTACTTCAATTTCGTGCAGGTCCCGGCTCTTGCGGATGCCGCCGGCGACGAGGGCGGCCCGGGCGGCGCAGGTATCACGAAGTACGTCGCGCCGCGGGCACTGCTGTGGTTCCGCTGGGGCGCACTTTTTACCTGGCTCACCGGTGCGGCGTTCCTCCTGCATCGCGGCATGCTCGACGACGCGTTTGCGCTCGGCATGCTGACCACGCCGACGAACGCATACGCCTTGACGATCGGCATTGGCGCCTGGCTCGGCACGATCATGCTGTTCAATGTCTGGGTGCTGATCTGGCCGAACCAGAAGAAAGTGCTCGGCATCGTCGAGGCAAGCGCGGACGAAATCGCCAAAGCGAAAAACACCGCATTTCTCGCTTCACGCACGAACACGATGCTGTCGATCCCGTTGATCATGAGCATGGTCGGCGCGGGTCACGGCTTTTTCATGTAAGCAGTACAACTTACCAGCCAGTCGTGAAGCCCGGCCCTGCGCCGGGCTTCTTTATCCGGGCACGAGGCATCATGAAGGCACCCGACCCGCTCGCAGCCGCAATTACCGCCAACGTATCCGACGCGCTCGACGAGGACGTCGGCACCGGTGACGTAACTGCCTCACTGGTCGATGGCAACGCGCAGGCGAAAGCTATCGTGCTGGCGCGCGAAGCGATGGTCATGGCCGGGCAGGCGTGGGTCAACGAGGTTTTCCGCCAGGTCGACGCCGGGATTCGCGTGGAATGGCTGTGCAACGACGGTGATCGCGTTGTCGCAGACCAGGAAATCTGCATCATCACGGGCGCTGCCAGGGGCATCCTTACCGGAGAGCGCACGGCGCTCAACTTCCTGCAGCTACTGTCCGGCACGGCGACGACCACGTCGCGTTACGTCGAGGCCGTATCGGGTTTCAGGGCACGCATACTGGATACGCGCAAGACCGTGCCCGGCCTGCGCCTGGCACAGAAGTACGCGGTGCGCTGCGGCGGCGGCGAGAATCATCGCGTCGGTCTCTACGATGCGCTGCTGGTGAAGGAAAATCACATCATCGCCTGCGGCGGCATCGCAGCCGCGGTGCAGACGGCGAAGCAACGACA
>CALKYK010000384.1 GCA_938003715.1 uncultured Gammaproteobacteria bacterium | reverse complement strand
AAGATACCGACCAGGACCGCCCCCGTGCTGTTCGGCCCGGAACTCGCGCGCGGGTTCATCGGTCACGCCGTTGGTGCGCTCGCCGGCACGGCCCAGTACCGGAAGTCGTCGTTCCTGCTCGGTGCGGCCGGCGACAGGGTGTTCCCGGACTTCCTCCGCATCGAGGAACGGCCGCACATAGCGGCGGCGATGGCGAGCGCGCCGTACGACGCCGAGGGTGTCGCGACGACCGACCGTGACCTGGTCGTCGACGGCGTGATCCAGGGTTACATCCTGAGTTCGTATTCCGCCCGCCGCCTGGGGCTTCAGTCGACAGGCAATGCCGGCGGTGCGCACAACCTGATCGTACCCGGCAACGCAGACGATCTCGACGCGATGATGAAACAGATGGGCGACGGGCTGCTCGTGCACGAGCTGATCGGGCAGGGCGTGAACGCGGTAACCGGCGACTATTCGCGCGGCGCGGTCGGCTACCGCATCGAGAAAGGCGAAATCGCACACCCGGTGCACGAGGTGACGATTGCCGGCAACCTGCGCGACCTGTATCCGCGCATCGTGGCGATCGGCAACGACCAGGATCTCCGGGGCGGCATCCGCTGCGGCGCGCTGCTCGTGGACGGCATGCGCATCGCGGGCGCCTGATCAGCGCGTCGCGACTTCTTTCTCGTCCAGGTCGTCCAGCAGGTTCGCGAGCGTGCGGTCGCCGAGGATGCCCGAGATCGCTTCGTCGAAGCGATTTCCGAGGTCATCGACCAGCGACGCCCAGCGCGGTTCACGATGCGACCCGGTTTCGCCTTTTTCTCGCACGACGGCAACGATGTCCTCGAGTTTCATCCGTGCCATCTCGCGACCCGGCAGCAGGTTTTCCTCTTCCGTGCACAGTATCAGCCCGTCCGCTTCCAGCGCGTCGATGATCGGATCCAGCGCAATCGACGGAATGTTCATGCGCTGACTCAGGTCGTTCGCCGTGATCTTGTCACCACCGCGGCGAAACGCACGGCCCGCCACGAACATCACGTTCAGCGCGATGCGTTCCCGCATCGCGTTCGACAGGCGCGGTTCCTGGCGCCCGGTGCGCATGAACGCCGGGCGTTGATGGTAAAACGCGAGCTGCGCGCCGATCAGCAGGATCAGCCAGTTCAGGTAAAGCCAGATCAGGGCTGTTATAGCCACGGCGAATCCGGCGTATATTTCCATGCGCCGCGAAGCGAACAGCACGAACGTGGTGAATATCGCGCTGACCGTTGCCCACAGGATTCCGCCGGCGACGCCGCCGACGAGCGCCGGCACGAAGCGCACGTCGGTGTTCGGCATGTACATGTAGAGAAACGTGAACACGCCGCATACCAGCACGTATGGCATCAGCTTGCCAATGACGACAACACCTGGCCCGAGCACCTCGTTGTTGATGATGAACTGCACGACCGTCGTGCTTTGCAGCGAGGTTAGCAGTCCGATCGCAGTGACCATCAGGAGCGGACCGACCAGCAGTACGATCAGGTATTCCGTAAAGCGGCGGGTGAAGCTGCGCGGCTTGGACACGTACCAGACGTAGTTGAAGCTTTCCTCGACTTTCTGCACCGTTGAGATCGCGGTCCAGAGGAAGATGGCGAGGCCGACGCCGCCCAGCACCGGGCCGCGCACGTTGTCGACGAGCGCCAGCGCCTGGTCCGTGATCTGTTCACCCTGGGCGCCGAGCGGCGCCAGCGCGTTCTCGAGGTACGGCTCGAGCTGGTTGAAAACGCCAAAGCCCTTGAGTATTGCGAAACTCACGGCCAGCAATGGCACGATCGACAGCAGCGTCGTGTACACGAGGCTCATCGCGCGCATCGTCAGCTGCCCGGAAAAGAAATCGCGCAGCATCGCGTACAGGTATCGAAGGACGATCACCAACGTCCGGCCGGCCGCGCCGGATTTGGTCAGCCGCGATCCCCAGACCCATGAATCGATGAATTTCTGTACGTCCTGCAGCAACGATGCGCGCGCCCCGGCGCCGGTGGTCGGCAATGCGGCAGTCATTGTACATTGACCGGCATGAACGAATCGTCGAAGCCGGCGGACCGCTTTCCCGGTCGCATTGTCTGCATGACAGAGGAAACCACCGAGACGCTGTATCTGCTCGGCGAGGACCGGCGCATCGTCGGCATTTCGGGCTTCACCGTGCGGCCGCCCCGCGCGCGCAAGGAAAAGCCGAAAGTATCGGCCTTCACCAGCGCCAAAATCGACAGGATCCTGGCGCTCGAACCGGACCTGGTGCTGGGATTTTCCGACCTGCAGGCGGACATTGCGACCGAGCTGATTCGCCGTGGCGTCACGGTGCACGTGTTCAATCACCGTTCCGTCGACGGCATTCTTGCGATGATCGCGACGCTCGGCGGCATGGTCGGCGCACAGGCCCGGGCGGAGGCACTCGTCGATGAACTGGGCGGCCGCATCGGGGCGATGCTGGCAGACGCGGCTTCCGCGCCGGTGCGCCCGCGCGTGTACTTCGAGGAATGGGACGATCCGCTGATCAGTGGCATCCGCTGGGTGTCGGAACTGATCGGAATTGCCGGCGGCGACGACTGCTTTCCGGAGCTCGCGGCAGAGTCTCTCGGCAAGGACCGCATCATCGCCGATCCGGACGAGGTCGTCGCACGCCGCCCCGATATCATCATCGGATCGTGGTGCGGCAAGAAGTTCCGGCCCGAACGAGTCAAGGCGCGCCCGGGGTGGGACGGCGTGCCGGCCGTCGCGAACGACGACGTATACGAAATCAAGTCAGCGCTGATCCTGCAGCCGGGTCCGGCTGCGCTGACGGATGGTCTCGATGCGCTGCACGAAATCATCGCCTGGTGGGTCGCTCGAATCGCCGGCCGGTCGTGACGATGAGCGCAAGTGGTTACGAGATCGACGTATCCCCGGCGAGAATTCGCAGCGCTTCCCGGTATTTCGCGCTGGTGTGCCGCAGTATTTCGGCGGGCAGGGCCGGCGCGGGCGCAGTCTTGTCCCAGTCCAGCGTGTCGAGGTAGTCGCGGACGAACTGCTTGTCGTAACTCGGCGGGCTGATGCCGGTGCGGTATTCGCTCGCCGGCCAGAACCGCGACGAATCGGGCGTCAGCATTTCGTCGATGACGTACAGCTCGCCATCCGCATCGAGCCCGAATTCGAATTTCGTGTCGGCAATGATGATGCCGCGCTGCTTCGCGTGATCCGCCGCACGCTCGTAGATACGCACGGACACGTCGCGGACGCGATCGGCGAGTTCACGGCCGATCATCGAAACGGCCGCTTCGAAGCCGATGTTCTCGTCGTGATCGCCGGCCGCCGCCTTTGTGGCCGGCGTAAAGAGCGGTTCCGGCAGGCGCGCCGCCTGCTCCAGCCCGCGCGGGAGCGCAATGTCGCAGATTGCGCCGGTGTCGAGGTAATCGCGCCAGCCCGAGCCGATCAGGTAGCCGCGCACGACCGCCTCGATCGGCAGCGGTTCGAGCCTTCTTACGACGATGGCGCGGTCTTCGAGCGCAGACGCCAGTGCCGGGTCGGGTATGACCTCGGATGGCGCAACGCCGGTCAGATGATTCGGGATGATGTCCGCCATCATGTCGAACCAGAACATCGACATTGCCGTCAGAATGCGGCCCTTGCCAGGCACCGGCTCCTGCATCACGACGTCGTACGCCGACAGCCGGTCGGACGTAACGATCAGCAGCCGCTCGTCGTCGACTTCGTACAGGTCGCGCACCTTGCCTCGGCCGAGGAGTTTCAGCCCGGGAATGTGCGACTCGTAAAGCGCATGCGATGCGGCCATTGGATGGAGCGGGGCGGAAGCGAGCGGCCGATGATGGCCGTTCGGCAGTGGCGCTGCAAGCGTTGCTTGGGGTCGGACGTCGCGTGCGGTTAGCATTGCGCCATCGTAAACGGGCGCGCCGTCAATAGGCTCGGCGACTGACGTATGGCTTACTGGGGAAAAGTGATTGGCACGGTGGCGGGTCTCGCCACCGGGCGGCCGTGGATCGCCCTGATCGGCCTGCTGCTCGGTCACCAGTTCGATCGGGGCTTCGCCGACCGCCTGACGCGTTTCGGTCCCGACGTATCGTCGGGCAGGCTGGAAAAGCTGCCGCCGCAGTTCGTGCAGGCGCTGTTCGAAGTCGCAGGACACCTCGCGAAGAGTGACGGCCGCGTGTCGGAAGACGAAATCCGCGCAGCCCGTTCGCTGATGCACCGGCTCGGGCTCGGACCGGTGGAGGTGCGGCGGGCGATCGGCTGGTTCGAAAGCGGCAAGTCGCCCGACTATCCGCTGGCCACGACGCTCGTCGAACTGAAAAAGAGTGGCGCGAGTCGCGCGGAAAACCAGGCCCTGTTCCTGCGCCTGCTGCTCGAGGTTGCGCTGTCGAAACCGGCGCTCCACCACGGCGAGCGGGCGCTGACCTGGAAAGTATGCACCGGGCTCGATATCGGCGGGGCCGAGCTGGCCCAGCTCGAGGCGATGCTGCGCGCGCAGCGCGGCTTCCGCCGCTCCGCCGCCGGCAACGCCGACGCGCAGCGCGTTGACGCCGCTTATTCGACGCTCGGCGTCGACAAGTCCTCGAGCAATGCGGAGATCAAGAAAGCATACCGCCGCCTGATGAACCGCAATCACCCGGACAAGATCGCGCCGGAGAACCGCGACGATGCAGCGGTCGCGGAAGCGGAAAGGCGCACGCGGGAAGTCAGGAACGCATACGAAATGCTCAAGGCACGTCGCAGCATTCGCTAGTCGCGGTGTTGCCAGCAACCGGTCACATGAGGCAGGGTCCGCAGTGCGGACCAAACGCAGGGAGAAGCTGAACGTGCAAGCCATGATCGCACCGTCGATACTGTCGGCGGATTTCGCCCGCCTGGGTGACGACGTCCGGGCGGTGCTGGACGCCGGTGCCGATATCGTGCACTTCGACGTGATGGACAATCACTTCGTGCCGAACCTGACCATCGGCCCGATGGTCTGCGATGCGTTGCGCAACGACGGCATCGAGGCGCCGATTGACGTTCACCTGATGATCGAACCGGTCGATCGCATCGTGCCGGACTTCGCGAAGGCCGGCGCCGACTACATTACGTTCCATCCTGAGGCGAGCCGGCACGTGCACCGCACGGTCGGCCTTATAAAGGAACAGGGACTGAAAGCCGGGCTGGTGTTCAACCCGGCAACGCCGCTGACCTGGCTCGAGCACGTTCTAGAAGACCTCGACATGGTGCTGATCATGTCGGTAAATCCAGGCTTCGGCGGGCAGAAATTCATCGAGTCGGCGCTGCCGAAGATCGCCGAAGCACGGCGCCTGATCGATGCCAGCGGACGCGAGGTGCGGCTGGAAGTGGACGGCGGCGTCAAGGTCGACAATATCGGCCGCATCGCCGCGGCCGGCGCCGACACATTCGTCGCCGGGTCGGCGATCTTCGGCAGTGACGACTACAAGGCGACCATCGCCGCGATGCGTGCCGAGATCGCTGCCGCCACGTAACGCAATGGCCGCAAACCGCGGCCTTGCGCGAGGGAAACGATGGATTGTCGACGGGCAGCGCCGTCGACGGGTTCCTTAAAGCTCAGATTTTGCGGTTCGGGCGCGCGCCGTAGACGACGATCGTCTTGCCGCTGGCCGATACCAGGCCCTGTTCCTCGAGCACCTTCAACACGCGGCCGGCCATTTCGCGGGAGCAGCCGACGAGGCGCGACAGTTCCTGGCGGCTGACCTTGATCTGCATCCCGTCAGGATGCGTCATCGCGTCGGGTTCGTTGCAGAGGTCCATGATCGCGTGCGCGACGCGACCGGTGACGTCGACGAACGCGAGGTCGCCGAGCTTGCGGTTGGTACGGTCGAGGCGAGTGGCGAGCTGGGTCGCTAGCTCGAAGACCAGGCCGGGGCTTTCGCTCGCGATCTGGCGAAAACGCGGGTAGGTCATCTCGGCGATCTCGCACTCGGTGCGCGTGCGCACCCAGGCCGAGCGCGTCGGCTGTTCGTAGAAAAGCCCCATTTCGCCGAAGAACTGACCCTTGTTCAGGTACGCCAGCACCATCTCGTTGCCGTCTTCGTCCTCGATCATCACTTCGACCGAGCCGTCCACGATGTAGTACAGGACGTCGGGCAGGTCGCCGGCGTGAATCATGACGGTTTTTGAGGGGACCGTGCGAACCCGGCAGTAGCTCAGAAACCGGTTGATCGCAGGTACGTCACTGATGTTCTTCGCGGTAGTTTGCATAACGGGGGGCCCTCGACGAAGTTTCGCTCACGTTTTTAATACAGAGCGCGGACAAGAGCAAGCTAAGTCCGTAATTTCACTTGAAATATCGCTTGGATCAGACGCGTTGCGATTATATTGAATAGGGCCTGCCGAGACCAGCGACGTCACAGCCAGTAGGCGGTGCGGGTCATCACTTTTGCGGTCAGGCGCATCAGTTCGCGGACGGGCACGGGCAGTGGCGCAGCCCCGGCATCGCGGGCGTTGGCACCGTGCGACTCTTCCTCTTCCCGCATCTGTGTGACGATCGCGCGGCTGCGCGCGTCGTTCTCGGGCAGGGTGCCCAGGTGCCCGGTCAGGTGTTCGGCGACCTGTCGCTCTGTCTCTTCGATGAAACCGAGCGACCAGCGATCGCCGAAGGCACCGCTGGCGGCGCCCATGACGTACGCGCCCGCATACCACAGCGGACGCAGCCGGCTCGGGCCCGAGCCGAGCTCGCCGAGTCGCTCCTCGCACCAGGCCAGGTGATCGAGTTCTTCCTCGGCTGCGTGGCGGACCTGGGCCTCGATGTTCGGGTCGCGCGCGACCGCCGCGTGTCCCTGGTACAGTCCCTGGGCGGCCACTTCGCCGGCGTGATTGACGCGCATCAGGCCCGCGGCGTGCGCCTTCTCGGCATCGCTCAGGGCGGGCTCCCCGATGCCGGCGGACGGGCTCGGCCGCGCCGCCCGGGTCGGCGTTTCCGACATGCCCCGCAGGGCGTCGTCGATGCCGGCCAGGATGCGATCGATGGGGGTCAGGTGACGGTCGTCCACGGTGGCGATTATAACCACCGGCAGGGGCCCGGTACCGGTTGCTGCAAGGCACTGAATAAAAAAGCAAAAATAGCGACTCGATTGGCCCGCGGACGTGGGCCCGCGCGTGCGCCACTGGTTTGCATTGCGGCAGGTCGTCCGTTAGAATTTCGCGCCTTTCGCCGGGGGGCAGCAGCATTTCCCGGCCCGGGCAGCGCCACCGGGGACCGGGGCGGCTGCCTGACGTTCCCAATCGGATTGAAGACCATGAAAACCTTTTCTGCCAAGCCGGAAGACGTACGCCGCGACTGGTATCTAGTGGACGCGACGAACAAGACGCTCGGGCGCCTGTCGACGGAGATCGCTCGCCGGCTCAAGGGCAAGCACAAGCCGGAATACACGCCGCACGTGGACACGGGCGACTATATCGTCGTCGTCAACGCGGACAAGATTCGCGTCACCGGCAACAAGATGAAAGTCAAGATGTATCACCGCTACACCGGCTACATCGGCAACCTGAAGTCGATGCCGCGGGAAAAGCTGATGCAGGAGGCGCCGGATCGCGCACT
>CALKYK010000383.1 GCA_938003715.1 uncultured Gammaproteobacteria bacterium | reverse complement strand
GCTCGACAAGAACACCGACATCGGCGCGATCAATTCGAAAGCGCAGCCCGAGACGATCGAGAAATACCTCGACATCGGGCGCAGGGAAGGTGCGGAGGTGCACCAGTCGAGCTGCGCGCTGCCGCAGCGTGGCTACTGGTTCCGGCCGACGATTTTCACCGGCGTCTCGCAGTCGAACCGCGTGGTGCAGGAAGAGATCTTCGGGCCGGTGCTCGCGATCCAGACGTTCCGCACGCTCGAGGAAGGTCTCGACAAGGCGAACAACACGCCGTACGGGCTTTCGGGCGGCGTCTGGACCGACAAGGGCGCGAAGATATTCAAGATGACGCAGGCGGTCCGCGCCGGCGTGATCTGGGCCAACACGTTCAACAAGTTCGACCCGACCTCGCCGTTCGGCGGCTACAAGGAGTCCGGCGTCGGCCGGGAAGGCGGCCTGCACGGCCTCGACGCCTACGTGTCGCTGGAGGATCGCTGATGGCTGCCCGGGTGCCGGTCGCGAAGACCTACAAGATCTACATCGACGGCAAGTTTCCGCGCACGGAGTCGGGCCGGTACTACGCGCTGAAAGACGACGACGGCGCGGTGATCGCGAACATCTGTCGCGGCAGCCGCAAGGACTTTCGCAACGCGGTCGTCGCCGCGCGCAAGGCGGTGCCGGGCTGGGCAAAAGCCAGCGCGTACCTGCGCGGCCAGATCCTGTATCGGGTCGCGGAAATGCTGGAGGGGCGCAGCGCGCAGTTCGTCGCCGAGCTCGAGCTGCAGGGTGCCGCGAAGCGCGACGCACAGAAGGAAGTCACCGCGTCGATCGACCGACTCGTGTACTACGCCGGCTGGGCCGACAAGTACCAGCAGATCTTCAGCGCCGTGAACCCGGTCGCTTCGTCACATTTCAATTTTTCGGTACTGGAGCCGACCGGCGTCGTGTCAATACTCGCGCCCGACGACAGCGGGCTCCTCGGCCTCGTCTCCAACATCGCGCCCGTCATCGTCGGCGGCAATACCTGCGTCGTGCTGGCATCGGAGAAGCTGCCGCTTTGCGCGATCAGTTTTGCCGAAGTGCTGCACGCCTCCGACGTGCCGCCGGGCGTCGTCAACCTGCTGACAGGGCATCGCAGCGAACTCACCGCACAGTTCGCCTCGCACATGGACGTCAATGCCGTCGTCTATTGCGACGATCCCGGTGACGCCGGCAAAGAAGTGCAGGCGCTGGCCGCGGAAAACATCAAGCGCGTCATCGCACGCGTCGATACCGATTGGCAGGACGACGGGGCGCAGAACCCGTACCTGATCCGCGACACGCAGGAAACGAAAACCACCTGGCACCCGATCGGCGGCTGACGCGGCGCTGGTCAGCCGCCGTAGTTTCGTAAAAGCTCCGGTTCGATCCTGGCGCCGACCTGTTGTATGACGTGCGTGGCGCAGAAGGTGCCGATGCGTGCGCATTCCGCGAGCGACTTGTCGCGCGTCCAGCCGTACAGGAAGCCGGCGGTGTAGGCGTCGCCGGCGCCGGTGGTGTCGACCAGTTTTTTGACCGGCAGCGCCTCCTGCACGACCTTTTCCTCGCCGTGGACGACCACCGAGCCTTTTTCCGAGCGGGTCATGACGAACAGGTTGTCGTAGTCACGGATCGCTTCGAGCGTGTCGTCGAATGACGCGGTCTGCATCAGCGCGTTGATCTCGTCGTCGTCGGCCAGCACGATCGACACGTGCTTTTCGACCGCCTCCCTGAACGAATCGAGGTGCCGCCCGACGCACAGCGAGTCCGACAGCGAAAGCGCCACCGTCGAGCCGTTCGCCGCAGCGATGTCGAATGCTTTCTGTGCGAGCGCGGGGCCCTCATCGATGTCCCAGACGTAGCCTTCGAGCAGTATGACTTTCGGCTTGCCGACAGTTGTTGCCGTAATGTCTGCAACGCCGAGCTCGGTGCAGGCACCGAGATAGGTTTGCATCGTGCGCTGGCCGTCCGGCGTGATCATTACGTGGCAGCTAGCGGTAGGTGCGCCATCGGCGGCGGGCACGAGGCGCACGTCGACGCCGAGCGAGCGCATGTCGTGGACGAAGATTTCGCCGAGCTGGTCGTCGTGCACGCGGCCGATGTAGGCGGCTTTGCCGCCGAGGTTCGCGAATCCCGCGACCGAGTTCGCGACGGAGCCACCCGACATTTCCGTCGCCGGTCCCATCAGTTCGTAAATCTCGAGCGCACGCTCTCTGTCGATCAGGGTCATCGATCCGGGATCTGCCCCGATACGGTCCAGGAATTCGTGTTCGACGTGCGCCAGCACGTCGACGATGGCATTACTGATGCCCAACAGTTCGGTGTCGTCGCTCATCGGGAATCGGTCCGTCGCCGCAAAAAAAGCGCCGCATAGCCTACACGAAAGGCCGGGCGATTGTTGCCGGCCATGTCCCGGCGGCGGTATGGTGGCGGTCGCCAATCCCACCGGCACGGTGACGCGATGCGACGCTCGGCAAGTTTCCTGATCCCGGTCTCCCTGGTGACGCTGTATTACGCGTTCTGGATCGGCTTCGCCTGGCTTTTGCTGAGCCGCTTCCCGGCGTTGCGCGAGTTCTTTCCCGTCGGCGGCCTCGAGGCGCTGCCCGGCCGCGGCGACAACGCATTCGAGCCGATCTACTCCAGCGCCGAGGACACCGTGCTGTCGCCGCAGGGGCCGGCGCGGCTCCTGGTCGGCAGCATCGTCGCTGCGGCGATGATCGTGCCGGTGTCCTGGGTCTACTTCATCACCAGTCGCAGCAAGGAAGTGGACCAGTCCTTCGTGCAGACGATCATCATCCTGCCGCTGGTGGTCGCCGGCATTTCGATGATCGTCGTCAACAGCGTCGCGCTCGCGTTCAGCCTTGCGGGAATCGTTGCTGCGGTACGCTTCCGCTTCACCCTGAACCGGCCGTCGCATGCGATGTACATTTTCGTCGCGATCAGCCTGGGGCTCGCATCCGGCATCGGCGCACTCGGCGTCGCCTGCGTGATATCCATCGTGTTCGTGTACGCGAATCTCGTGATCTGGAAGCTCGAGTACGGCAAGACGCTGTCCGGCCCGTTTTTCTCGATGCTGACGCGGCGCGACCGGACCGACGACGACCTCTGACGTGCGGTACATGCGGCTCGCGGCCATGCTCCCGACAACGTTGGTGGTGCTTGCCGCGCTCGGTGCGTGCGGTGCGCCGGCAACCGGCGGTGACGGGGAAGTATCGCAGTGGCGGCTGCCGGAGCGACTGCGGGAAATTTCCGGGCTGGCGCTGACCAGCGACGGGCGCCTTCTTGCCGTGACCGACGAACACGCCGTGATTTACGAACTCGATTTCGAAGCGGGTGGTCTCACCAAGGCATGGGCCGTCGGGCCGCCACTCCGCGGCGATTTCGAAGGCATCGCCGTGCTCGACGACACGATCTGGCTGCTGGAAAGCGACGGCAATCTCGTTCGTGCGCAGGAAGGTCACGACGGCGAGCGCGTCAGCTACGACAGGTACGACATGAAGCTGGACGACGAATGCGAGTTCGAAGGGCTCGCCGCCGATCCGTCGCGGCGCGTGCTCCTGCTGCTGTGCAAGGAGTCGCGAAAGAAAAAAAAGGGACTGCGGCTGTTCGAAGTTGTCGTCGCTGACGATGGTACCGTAGACCTCGGTAACACGTTCGGCCTCGACGAGGATGCGCTCGGCGATGCGGTCGGTGCCGGGAAATTCAACGCGTCGGGTATCGCCTACGACGCGGCTCGCAATCGCTATCTCGTCGCTGCAGCGCGGCAATTCGCGGTCGTGGCTCTCGCCCCGGACGGCTCGTTCATTGAAGTTATAATGACGCTTGACAAGAACCGGCATCGGCAGGCCGAAGGCATCGAGTGGTTGCCCGACGGTCGCCTGCTGATCGCGGACGAGGGAGGCAACGGCCGCGCGCGACTCGCGGTCTACCGTACGCAATGACGCGAACCCCGAATTCATGAGCATCGCCGCAAACCCCGAAGGTGGCAGCGGGCGTACGCTCGTTTACGTCCACGGCAAGGACTTCAAACCGCCGGCCGACGAGCTGCTCGATATTTCCGTAGCGGCACTGACGGCCGGCATCGAGCGCGACGCGCCGCAGTTCCTGGACGCGTTCAACGCACTGCAAAAACGCATCGCCTACTACGGCGACTGCTCCAACGCATTCCTGCGCGAGGCGGGCCAGCGCTATGACGAGACGCTGGATCTCGAGGATCGTCGCAATGCGCTGATCCAGCTCCGAAACCTGGACAAGAAAAAACACTTCGGCGTGCGAAACTACGACCGCCTGCCGGGCAAGACGGCGCTGCCCGAGTTCGCGGCCGACACGTTCGCGCCGCTGTTGATGCGCCTCGGCCTGTCCGATGCGCTGATCCGCAAGGTCGGCGTCGACGTCGCCGAGTACTGGAATCCGGACAGCGACTTCGGCAGCACGCTGCGCGGGCGCGTCCGGGACGCCGTCATCGCGGCACTCGACTCCAGTAACGAGCTGTTCCTGATCAGTCACGGCACCGGCTGCGTGGTCACATGGGATGTGCTCTGGCAGCTGTCGCACGACGACCGCTTCGCGCCGGACTACGCGGAGCGCAAGATCGACGTCTGGCTGACGGCGGGCGCGCCGCTCGGCGATTCGATGGTGCAGCGGCGCCTGTTCGGTGCCGGCAAATCCGGTGTCGCCCGTTACCCGACCAACATCGTGTCCTGGCACAACGTCTCGGCCGAGGACGACTACGTGAGCCACGATGACACAGTGGCCGACGACTTCAGTTCGATGATGAAGCAACACCAGGTCAGCTGCATACGTGACTACTGCGTCTACAATCTCGCAGTGCGCTACGGCCGCTCGAACCCGCATGCGTCACTCGGCTACCTGGTGCACCCGCGCGTGACCCAGCTCCTCACCGAGTGGCTGCAGCGCATGCCGCTCGAGGAACTCCCTGAAATCAGTCTTTGAGCGCGCCGCGCGCCAATCAGTCTTTGAGCGCGCCGCGCGCCA
>CALKYK010000382.1 GCA_938003715.1 uncultured Gammaproteobacteria bacterium | reverse complement strand
ACCTGCTCGAGAGCGCGCAGTTGAGCTATGAATTCGATACGACCGGCGGGTTCGTCGATGACGGCATCGTGCGCGCATTCCACGTTACCGCCGATACCAGGCAGCAAACCCTGGACGAGCGCGCGCTGGCGAGGACGCCGGTCTCCATCGATCGCTATTTTCGCTTCGAGCAGCGCATAAAGGGCCTCGAGTTCAATGTGCAGAAACGCGTCGGCGCGGGTAATGCGCTGCATCGGCTGGGCGCGGGTGTCGAATTCAGGGTGCGTGATACGCGCGAGTACCGTGACGGTCTGTCGACGAATCTCGGCGACGGAAGTTCGACCAACGTCATTCTCGGCGAGGAATTTCCGCTGCGCGATTTTCCGCTGAGCGAATCGGCGGAGTGGGGCCTGTACGTCGAGGACGCGATCTCGCTCGGTGCGCTGACGCTGATTGCAGGCGTGCGGGCGGATCGCTACGAGCTCGATCCGCGACTCGATCCGATGTACGCCGCCGATTACCCGTTCGCGGAACTCGTCGCAATAGACGTGTCGGACCTGTCGCCGAAGCTGGGTCTCGTGTACCGGTTCGGCAACGGTGCCGATGCGTATCTTCAGTACGCGCACGGGTTTCGTGCGCCGCCGTATGCCGACGCCAACATCGGCCTGGAAATACCGGTATTCAATTTTCGCGCCGTGCCCAATCCGGACCTGAAGTCGGAGTCTTCCGACGGTGTCGAGGCCGGGCTGCGCTGGCGCAGCGCTCGCGCCACACTGAATGTCGCGCTGTTCCGCACGCGTTACACCGATTTCATCGAATCGAAGGTGCGAATCGGTATCGATCCGGACAGCGGACGGCTGCTGTTCCAGTCGCAGAATATCGCCAGCACCGTGATCGAGGGCATCGAGCTCAGTGGCGGAATCACGTTCGGCGGCCGCTTCTCCGGGCTGGCGCTCGACGCGACCCTGTACAAGGCACGAGGCCGCAATCGCGTCAACGGCGAAGCGCTGAACTCGGTCGGCCCCGGACAAGCCGTGCTCGGCATCAGCATGACGAATGCAGGCGAATCACGCCGGCTTCGACTGCAGACTGTACTGACCGAGGCCTGGGACGAACGCGACGAGAGCGGCGGCGAACTGTTCAAGCCGCCCGGGAACGCAATCGTCGACCTCGTTTTCCAGCAGGCCCTGTCCGATCGAACGACGTTCAGGGCAGGTCTGTACAACCTCGGCGATCGCAGCTACTGGAACTGGTCCGAAATTCGCGGTCTCGCCCCCGGCGACCCGGTCCTGCCGCAGCTCGCGGGACCCGGTCGCTACCTGGCACTGGGTATCGGTTTCGACTGGTAACGAAAAATGAACATTGCGCAGCAACGTAAAGGAGCGCACATCATGACTCGCAGATTCACCCTCGCCCTGATCCTCGTCACGATCTACCTGCTTGTCGCCTGTGGCGCCGGCAACGGCCAGGAAGGTGCGCAGTCCGCAGATACGGCCGTTCACGATGCGGAGGTCGCCAGCGGCAGCATGGCCGAGGTCATGGCGCGCGGCGAAACGGTTTACCTCGGGCACTGCGCGGCCTGCCACCAGCCGAACGGCCAGGGTCTGCCGGGCGCGTTTCCGCCGCTCGCCGGTTCCGACTACCTGCAGAGGGATCGTCGCGAAGTGCTCACTGCGGCGGTGTTCGGCCTGTCCGGCCCGATCACGGTCAACGGCGTGGACTACAACGGCGTCATGCCGAGCATGGGCTACTTGAGCGATCGCGAACTCGCCGATGCGCTGACCTACGTGTTCGGCGCCTGGGGCAATGACGGCTCGGCGGTTTCGGTCGAGGAAGTCGCGGCATTGCGCACCGAACTCGGCCAGACGGACCGCGCGACCGGCCAGCGCCACACCGGTGCGACCGAGGGCGAACTTCGCTACCGGGGCACGCCGTCGCCGATCCCCGCAGACGAAACGAGGCCGATTATGGGCGCGGGCGGTCCGCAACTCACAGAAGCAGAATACGCGCTCGCGACGCAGCTCTATTTCGAGCGCTGCGCCGGCTGCCATGGCGTCTTGCGCAAGGGCGCAACCGGCAAGCCGCTGACGCCCGATGTGACGCTGCCACGCGGCACCGAATACCTGAAAGCGCTGATTACCTACGGATCACCGGCGGGGATGCCGAACTGGGGCAGCTCCGGCGAACTGACGGCCGAGCAGATCGACGTCATGGCCCGCTTCCTGCAGCAGGAACCTCCCGCGCCGCCGGAATTCGGCATGCCGCAGATGCGGGATAGCTGGAAAGTGCTGGTGCCGGTCGCGGATCGCCCGACGGCGCCACAGCACGACCGCAACATCGACAATTTCTTTTCCGTCACGCTGCGCGACTCCGGCCAGGTGGCGATCATCGACGGCGATACGAAAGACGTCGTTGCGATCCTGCCGACCGGCTACGCGGTGCACATTTCCCGCGTGTCCGCATCCGGGCGCTACGTTTTCACGATCGGACGCGACGCAAAGGTCGACATGATCGACCTGTGGATGGATCCGCCGCAGATCGTCGCCGAGATCAAGGTCGGTCTCGAGGCCCGTTCCGTCGAGACGTCGAAATACAAGGGTTACGAGGACCAGTATGCAATTGCCGGTTCCTACTGGCCGCCTCAGTACGTGATCATGAAAGGCGACACGCTGGAGCCGCTGAAGATCGTGTCGACACGCGGCATGACGGTGGATACGCAGGAGTACCATCCGGAACCGCGCGTCGCGGCCATCGTCGCCTCGCACGAGCATCCCGAGTTCATTGTCAACATCAAGGAGACGGGCCATATCCTCCTCGTGAACTACGAGGACGTCGACAATCTCAGCGTCACGGATATCGGCGCGGCGAAATTCCTGCACGACGGCGGCTGGGACCGCAGCAAGCGCTACTTCCTGACCGCGGCCAACCAGTCCGACAAGATCGCGATCGTCGATTCGCGGGATCGCGATCTCGAGGCGCTGGTCGACGTGACGAAAATCCCGCATCCCGGTCGCGGCGCCAACATCATCGATCCCGAATTCGGGCCGGTCTGGGTAACGAGCGCGCTCGGCAACGCGAACGTGACGTTTCTCGGCACCGACCCGGAGGGGCATGCGCAGCATGCGTGGAAGGTCGTCCGCGTGCTCGAAGGCATGGGCGGCGGCTCGCTGTTCGTCAAGTCGCACCCGAATTCTTCGAACCTCTGGGTCGATGCGCCGCTGAACCCCGATGAGTCGATCAGCCAGAGCGTCGCGGTGTTCACGATCGGTGACCTCGACGCAGGTTACGAGCGACTGCCGATCGCCGAATGGGCCGACCTGGGCGAGGGGCCGAAACGCATCGTACAGCCGGAGTACAACCAGGCGGGAGACGAGGTCTGGTTCTCGGTCTGGAGCGGGCAGGACCAGGAGTCCGCCATCGTGGTCGTAGACGACAGGACGCGGCAGCTGAAGCATGTCATCAAGGGACCGGAGATCATTACGCCGACCGGCAAGTTCAACGTCTACAACACGCTGAACGACATCTACTGACGGCCCGGGGATGCGGACGATGAAGGCAGCGGTGATCGCCCTGACGGCGCTGACGTTGGCGGCGACCGCCGCCGCCGTTCATGCCGACGAACACGAAGCCGAAAGCATTGCCGACGCGCTCGCCGACGGCGATGCGGGTGCATCGCTGCGCTATCGATACGAGCATGTCGACCAGGACGGATTCGCGGACGACGCGAACGCGTCGACGGCCAGGCTGCGCCTCGACTACCGGACGGGTTCGTATCGAGGCTGGTCGGCGTTCGGCGAGTTCGACTACATCGGCGAGCTGTTCCTGAACGATTTCAACAGCCTGGGCGGCTCGAGCCCGGCGCGCGATCGCTACCCCGTCGTCGCCGATCCGAAAGGTCCGGACCTGAACCAGCTCTACGTCGATTACTCGCCGTCGTCGCAGCTGACCGTGCGTGTCGGCCGGCAACAGATCCTGGTCGGGAACCAGCGCTTCGTCGGCGCGGTCGGCTGGCGCCAGAACCACCAGACATAGGACCGGCTGCGCGCCATGTCGAAGGCGCGGCCGAAGACCGAACTCCAGTACAGCTACGGTCCGGCAGGAAGGCGCATCTTCGGCGACAACGTGACCGCGGGGCGCAACGACACCGACATTCACTTGCTCAGCGCTGGCATCGCGCTGCGCGACGACTTGCGGCTGTCGCCGTATTTCCTGTACATCGACAACGAGGATGTCGCGTCGTTCTCGACAACGACGCTCGGCGCGCGCCTGACCGGAGGTTTCAAGGCCGGAGAGGGCAGGGTCGACCTAGTGCTCGAAGTCGCGACCCAGTCCGACGCGGCCGACAACCCGGTCAGCTATGACGCCGAGTACTTCAACGTCGGCGCCACCTGGTCGCCGGTGCAGGATTTAACGGTCGGCATCGCGTGGGAGTCGCTCGGCGGCGACCAGGCCGTGTCCGGCGCCGCGTTCCGCACGCCGCTCGCGACGCTGCATGCGTTCCAGGGCTGGGCGGACAAGTTCCTGGCCACGCCCGATGCAGGCATCGACGACCTGTACTTCACGCTCAGGTATCGCGCCGGCGCCTGGAACCTCACAGGCGTCTATCACGATTTTTCCGCGGCGTCGGGCTCGGCCGACTGGGGCAGCGAGATCGATCTGTCGGCGGGTCGCAGCTTCGCCGAGCGCTACGGGGTACTGCTCAAGGCGGCATTCTATGACGCCGACCAGTTCGCGACCGATACGACCAAGTTCTGGATCATGTTCACGGCAGCCTACTGACTCGGTCGAGGTGGCGCCGCAATCAGGCTAGACTGACGCCCATGCGCGCCCTGTATCGCTTCGCCCTCTTTTATTTTCCGGGCGGCGTGCGGTGTATTCTGCTGGACGGCCTGCTCGTCCTCTGCGGCGCGGCCCTCCTCATCGCCGTCCTCTGGCTCGCGGTCGGTGATCCGGTGGCGCTGATTACATGGGGCATGCCGCGGCGCGCATCGAGCGACGCGGCCGGGGTCGCCTACCTGTTCGGTCTCGGCTGGCTGGTGCTGCTGCTGGTCACCGGTATCGTGCTGATTTTCACCGACGGCATCGGCGTCGAGGAGCTGCGCTGGCTCTGGTCTCCCGACTGAGAATTTGCCTGGGGCTCAGGCGGCCCGCTCGCCCGAAATCTCGTCAGGAGTGCGGAACCAGTCCGGCTTGACGATCAGCAGGTCGCAGGGCAGGTGTTCGAGCGTCCGCTCCGCGGTCGCACCGATGAACAGGCGCTTCCAGCGGTTTCGGGAGACGGCGCCCATCACTACGACCGAAGCTTTGATTTCCGCGGCCAGTGCCGGAAGCTCCTCGTGTGTAACGCCGGCGACCAGGTGCGTTCGTTCCTTGTCGATGCCATGAAACTCGACGATTTCGTTGAAGCGCTTTTCGTGCTGCTCGTGCATTTGCTTTTCGATTTCATCGAATGGCAGTGATACCGGTATATAGGCATTGGCAGTCGCCGTTGCTACGGCAATTCGCGGATCGTAGGAGTGAAACGCACGGACTTCGCCATCACCGGCTTCCGCGAGTTTCTTGCTCATGACGATGATTTCGTCGTCGAGCGCCGCCGGCTTGTCGTGTTCGCTCATCGGGTCGATGGCGGCGACGAACACCGGCTTCGTCGGAAACGGCTGCGGCTTGACGAGCCACAGCGGCGATGCGCAGACGCGAATCAGGTTCCAGTCGGTATTGGTCAGGAGCGCCCGCGAAACGGCTGAATGATGGTGCGTATCCTTGAAAACGACGTCCGCGCCGGTTGCCGCCGCATGCCTGACGATGCCTTCGTACAGCGGATGGTCCCAGACGGCGCAGGTACTGACTTCGATGCCGGCCTGGCGCAACGGCGCTGCCAGGTCCTCCAGCCGCTTTTCGTGACTTGCGATGATCTCACCGCGCGCCTTTTCGAGTGACGGCGAGTCGAACAGGCGGTCGCCGCTCAGGTATTCGTTGTAGTAGCAAATGAAAAGTTCGAGGCTCGCGCCGGACTTCCGCGCAAGCCAGGCTGCACGCTCCATCGCGTGCTGCGTATCGACCGTCGGATCGACGACAGCCATGATTCTCTTCAAGTCGCGCATGCGGGCACCCGGGTCAGGACAGCGAATTCAGATTCCGTTTGCGGATGAATCTATTCTAGTACAGCGGAGGCTCCAATAAGTCCTGATGCCTAAAGGCACGCGGAATGTACTTATGCCGGGAGCACGCTGATCTCGGTACGTGTATGTACGCATTTCGCGCCAAGCCTGGCGCGCGTCAAATACAGCAAACCGCGTAGAACGCGGACGGAGACCGTGTGATTGCTGCCAGCGAAAAACAGCGGGTGAAATCGAGGCTCATACGCCAGCGGAATGAATTGACGCGGCGGCTCGAGCGGATCAGGGAAAATCTGACCCGTCCGCTCGATTCGGATTCGAAGGAGCGGGCTCTCCAGCTTGAAAATCACGATGTCGTCGATGCGCTCGGCAACGAGACCCGTGAAGAACTCGAACAGATCGCTGTTGCGCTCGCGCGCCTGGAGGAAGGCAGCTACGGGATCTGCGATGCCTGCGGCGCCGCTATTCCGGTTGCTCGTCTCGATGCCTGGCCGTACGCATTACATTGCATCGACTGTGCCGACAGGCAGGAGCAGGTTCGCTCGCAGCACTAGCACCGCTAGCGTGTCGTCAGCTGCATACGAACGAGGTCGGCGAGTGATTTAGCCTGCATCTTGTCCATTACACGGGCTCGATGAATTTCTACGGTGCGCTGGCTGACGCCGAGTTCGTAGGCAATGATCTTGTTCTGCTTGCCGGTCACCACCAGGTCGAAAACTTCCTTTTCCCGTTTTGTCAGCGTATCGACACGCTGCTGCACGGACGCTTTCTCGGCCTTGGCCGAGCGCAATTCGCGATCGGCTTTCATAGCGTCGCCGATGCGGTCCAGCAACTCCTGATCGCGGAACGGTTTTTGAATGAAATCGACGGCACCTTTCTGCATGGCTTCCACGGCCATCGGCACGTCGCCGTGACCGGTGATGAAAATGATCGGCAGCGTGCTGCCGGATGCATTCAGGCGTTCCTGCAATTCGAGCCCGCCGAGGCCTGGCATGCGGATGTCCAGCACGAGGCAGCCGGCCCGTTCGTTCGAGTGCCTGGCAAGAAACTCGTCAGCGGACGAGAATATCTCGTAGCGGAGCCCGACCGATTGCATGAGCTGTCCCATCGCATGACGGATGGATTGGTCGTCGTCAACGACGTAAACGGTAGGCTGGTTGTCGTCGGGGCTGCCCATTGGATATCGGGTGGTCCTGCACCGGGTGGTATGTGTACCACGTCCGCCGCGCCGCCGGAAGTCGGAGACCGCGCGCAGGGCGGGAAAATCGGCCCGCGGCGAAGGTATGTGAATTCGCGGGCAACAGCGGCATTACGCCATTCAGTCGAGCCTCCGTGAAAAACGCAGGATCGCCGCGGTCATCGCCAGCAGCGTAAATACGACGAGCACGACCAGTTCCTGTTGCATGTCGGCGAGCGGCGCGTCGCGCAGCATGATGCCGCGCGTCAGGCGTATGAAATGCGTGTTCGGCAGTACCTCGCCGATGTACTGGATGACCTTCGGCATGCCGTCGAAGGGAAATACGAAGCCGGACAGCAGGATCGACGGCAACAGGAAAAAGATCGTCATCTGGATGGCCTGGAACTGCGTCTTCGCAACCGTGGACACGAACAGGCCGAGCGCGAGATTGGCCGCAATGAACACCGATGCGGCGAGGTACAGTTCAAGCACGCTGCCGCGAACCGGCACGCCGAACAGCCAGTAGCCGACTGCCATGATCAGTGCGAGCTGCAGGAGCCCGATCAGGATGTAGGGGACGACTTTGCCGACCATGAGCTGGGTCGTACTCACCGGGGTATTGATCAGCAGTTCCAGGTTGCCGTGCTCGGTCTCGCGTACCAGCGAAACCGCGGTGAAGAGCATCATCGTCAGGGTCAGGATGATCCCGATCAGCCCCGGGATGACGAACATCGCCGAGCGCCTTTCCGGGTTGTAGTACGGGCGCACCTCGAGCACCTGTGCGGAATTTTCCGCGCGCCGGCCGCTGTCGAACGCGAGCGGTATCGTCCGCAGCTGGTTGGCGACACCGAGGATGGTCGGGTCGACGCCGTCGACGAGCAGCTGCGCAGCGGGGCGGCTGCGGTCGATCACGCGCCGGTCGAAGTCGGGCGGGATGAAGATGCCGACCGATATTCGGCCCTCGCGCAGCAGATTTTCCAGCGCCGCCGCGCTATCGACTCGGTAGCGGATGTCGAGAACCTGCGTTTGCTCGAGGTCGGTGACGAACTGGCGCGACAGGTGGCTGCCGGCCTGGTTGGCGACAGCGGCGCCGAGGTTTCGCACATCGGTATTGATGGCAAATCCGAACAGCAGCATCTGCATCACCGGGATGCCGACGATCATCGCGAACGTCAGCCGGTCGCGCCGCAGCTGGCGCAGCTCCTTTTTCATCACCGCGACAAGCCGCGTGCCGGACATCACGCGGCCTCCTCGATGCCGGTTTCGCGGTCCGTTACCGCGACGAACACGTCCTCGAGAGACGGTTCGACGATTTCGATCGCGGCTTCGACACGGCTGTTCGCGAGGGTCGAGCGAACGAGTTCGGCCGGATCGGCGATTCGTTCGGGTATCAGCACCCGCAGGCGCACGCCGAGCTGCGTGACGCTGCGCACCTCGGTTCGCGACTTCAGTACCCGCTGCGCTGCCTGCGTGTCACTCGTGCGTACTTCGACCACGGCCATTCCGGTCGAGCGCTGCAGTTCCGCCGGCGCGCCGTCCGCTACCTTGCGCCCACGATCGAGTATCGCTAGCCGGTGACAGCGTTCCGCTTCGTCCATGTAGTGCGTCGAGACAAGGATTGTCGTGCCGTCGTTTGCCAGCGCAAACAGCTTCTCCCAGAAATCGCGCCGGCTCTTCGGGTCGACGGCGCTGGTGGGCTCGTCGAGCAGCAGAAGTTCAGGCTTGTTCAGCACCGCACAGGCGAGCGCCAGCCGCTGCTTCTGGCCGCCGCTCATTGTTCCGGCAAACTGGCGTCGCTGCGCACCCAGGTCGTAGCGCTCGATCAGCGTCTCGATGCGTGCGTCGCGGTCGCTGCGGGGATACGCGTAGATATCGGCGATGAATTCCAGGTTTTCCTGCGCCGTCAGGTCGCCGTACAGGGAAAACTTCTGCGTCATGTAGCCGATGCGCGGCTTCAACGCGTCGGCGTCACCCGGCACCTCGTGACCGAGCACGAGCGCGCTGCCGGAGGAAGGCGTCAGCAGGCCGCAGAGCATGCGTATCGCAGTCGTCTTGCCGGAACCGTTCGGTCCGAGGAATCCGTAGACGAGGGCGCGTGGCACGTCGAGGTCCAGTCCGTCCACCGCGGTGAGCGTACCGAAGCGCTTCGTGAGCCCACGCGCGCGAATGGCCGGCTCGCCGTTACTCACCGTCGCCGTCCAGAGCGAAGTCGATCTCCACCGGCACGCCGTCGGGTAGCCGCCGGCCGGCGTCCAGGATGTCGACCTTTGCTTCGTAAGTGAGCCGGCCGCGGTCGCGCTCGGTCAACGCGAAATAGGGCGTGAACGCCGCCTCGCTTCTCACCCAGCGGACCCGCCCGTCGAAAGCCCCGTCGACTCCGTCGACCCGGACCGTGGCGCTTGTGCCCGGGCTCACCTGGGCACGCAGGCGCTCGGGCACGAAGACCCGGGCGTAGGGCTGGCTTCCGCGGAGCACGATGGCGATCGGCTGGCCGGCCAGCGGCCGCTCGCCGGTTTCGAACGGCAGCGAGTCGACCATGCCGTCGACCGGTGCGGTAATGCGGTGCCGGTCCCGATCCAGTTCGAGCGCTGCGAACCGTGCCTCGGCCTGGCGCAGCGCGGCCTCTGCCTGGCTGAGTTCTTCCGTGGTCGTGCCGCTCAGCAGTTCCTCGAGTCTGGCCTGCAGGTTTTGCAGGTTTGCCTGCGCGGTGTCGCGCGCCACACGGGCACGGTCGCGCAGCTCCGGTGCCGCGAGGTTCCTCTCGTAAACCCTGATCGCGCGCTCGAGCTCGGTTTCGCGAAACTCGAGTTCCTGTTCTGCACCGCGCACGCTGGCCTGCGCCGCCAGGATCTGCTCGCGACGCGGTCCGCGGACCAGTTCGTCCAGTCGTGCGCGTGCCTGCGCCCGCGCCGCTGCTGCTTCCGCCAGGCGCGCTTCGATCCTGGCCGTGTCGAGCGTGATCAGCAAATCGCCGGCAGCGACGACGTCGCCCTCGGCGACCGCGCGGGAGACGATCGATTCGGCAAACTCGGTGGCCACTTCGACGCGGTCCGACTCCAGCAGACCGACGGCGAGATTCGATTCGTCATTGCCGTCACAAGCCGTGACGAGCAACAGCGCCGTCGTTGCCATCATCGTACGGACGCTCATGTCTCGCTCCGCCCGATTGCTTCGAGCAGCAGGTCGAGATGCGCTTCGATGAAGCGATCCGTATCCAGGTCGGACTGGCGTTTGAAAACCTGCGTCCACAACGTGGAGAACAGCACCGGCGTCACCAGGAGCTGTGGGAACTCGTTGACGGCTGATTCGCGAAACTCGCCGGCGTCGACTGCGCGACGCATCAGTGTGCGCAGCGCGTGCATGGCGCGCGACACGACGTTATCCCAGTACCACGCCACGAGGTCGGGATGTTTCGGTCCCTCGGCGACCATCAGACGCACGAGAACGCGCACCGGCGATTTCGGCACCTGCCGAGCAAACTGCAGAAACGGGCCCCGCAGGAATGCTTCGGCAGACTGGTCGGTCGTTTCGATGTTTTCGATCAGCGCGTCGATGCGCGGCGAGACGAAGCTGCGTATGACCGCCTTGAACAGGTCTTCCTTGGTCTTGAAGTAAAGGTACAGAAGCCCCTTGCTGACCCCGGCGCGCTGCGCCACCTCCTCTACCCGCGTGGCGTCGAAACCCTTTTCGGCGAACGCGTCGAGGGCCGCGGCGGTGATCTCCGCCGGCCTGTCCTCCTTGCGGCGCTGGAAACGCGGTTTACCCATGCCGGAGACCTTACTGACTGGTGAGTCAGTAAATATAGCTGATGACCAATGGGTCAGCAACACATTTCATTGCGCCAGGGTCCCCGCCGGGCCTCGCTTTGCGGGGATTTCGCCGGCCACCGGAGATGGTAGGCTCACGCCATGTTCACCTACATCGATCCCGGCGGGCGGGAGCGGCTGATCGCGCGCGGCAAGCTCACGCGCATCGACGCCGAGGGCCGGCGCATCGATGCCGGCAGCGCGCCGCCGGCCGGAACCCGGACGATCAGCGTGCTCGGGCCGATCCCGATGCCGCTCGAGCGCCACGGACGCCGCTACGAAGTGACCTGGTACGCGAGCGTGCGCCACACCGAGCTGTCGAAAGTGCAGGAGCTGGCCGACGAGCTGCGCGCCCGGAACGGCCAGCAGTCATTCGCCATCCTCGCGGATTCGATGGCCGTGAACAGCGTGCTCCTGTTCGGCGACCCGGCCGACTGGAAGGAACCGCTCGTCCGCGTGCACTCGAGCTGCCTCACCGGTGACGTGTTCGGCTCCGAACGCTGCGAATGCGGCCCGCAGTTCATCGCCGCGCTCGAGCGCATCTCCGGCGACGATGATGGCGGCATGATCGTTTACATGTCCGGTCACGAGGGGCGCGGCATCGGCCTCTGGGCGAAAGCGGCGACCTACCTGCTGCAGGATGCCGGCGAAAACACCTACCAGGCGAATCGTTCCCTCGGCCTGCCGGACGACTCGCGCGACTTCAGCGATGCCGCGACGTTGATCCGCTATTTCGCTGGCGACAAGCCGATTCGCCTGCTGACGAACAACCCGAAAAAAGTGACCGATCTCGAAGCGATGGGCATCGGGAACATCACGCGCGTCAAGCACGTGTGCGGCGTCGGCGCGTCGAATCGCGGTTACCTGTCAGCGAAGCGCGACTGGGGGCACGACATCGCGCCCGAAGACATCGAAACCTGACCGACCACGCGGGCCGGCAGCGCTACTGCCGCCAGAGGCGGATGTCGTCGGGGAGGGGTTCGAAGTCCGAGCGGAACGGATTGATGTCGAGTCCTCCGCGGCGGTTGAAGTGTGCATGAACGGTCAATTTCCCGGGTCGCGCCCGTTTTTTCAGGTCGACGAACATGCGTTCGACGCAGGCTTCGTGGAAGCCGCTGTGGCTGCGATACGAAACGATGTAAGCAAGCAGCGATGCGGCATCGATGCGGGTGCCTTCGTAGCGGATCAGCACGCTGCCGATGTCGGGCTGGTTGGTGACCGGGCAGTTGCTGCGCAACAGGTGTGAATGGAGCGTTTCGGCGACGACGTCATCGCCGGCGGTTTTAATCACCGAGGCGTCGACGCCGTCGTACACGGCGTCGATTTCCAGGTCGTCGATGCAGCGACCGGGCAGGTCGCCGACAGCGGCGCCGTCGGGCTGCGGCCCGACGAAGATCTCGACCGAGACCCCGTCCCCGGCCGCGTTGCCGAGGTCCGAGGCGACGAGACGGCGCACGTCTTCGGCCGAGGCGTAACGCTCCATTGCCAGCGAATTCAGGTACAGCTTGAGCGACTTCGATTCGACCAGGTTCGGCGAGTTCGCGTCGACGACGATCCGTGCCGTGGCGATGGCCGGCTTGCCGTTCGAATCGAGCCAGGTGAGCTCGAATGCGTGCCAGACGTCGCGGCCGTGGAAGGGCTGGGCACGGCCGATGTCGAGGGCGTCACGCGTTTCCGCGCGGGGGATCGCGAACAGCAGGTCCGGCGAATAATGGGACGGGTACTCGTTGGGCCGGCCGAGCTGGGAGCGGTCTGTCGTGGTCATGGCGGCGTAGTGTAGACTAACGCCCCTTTTTTTGAGCCGGTACCCGGTTTGTTGACGCTGCTCAGTAACGCGCGAATTTTCGCGCCCGAGGATTCAGGCGAGGGACACGTACTCGTCGGCGGCGGCAGGATCGTCGCGATCGATACCGACATTAGTGCACTGGCTTCAGCCGCTGCGGAGGAGGTCGATCTCGAAGGTCGCCGGCTGATACCCGGCCTGATCGACTGCCATGCCCACGTTACCGGTGGCGGCGGTGAGTCGGGTTTCGCGAGTCGCGTGCCGCCGTTGCCGCTGGGTCGCTTCACGACCGCGGGCATTACCGGCGTCGTCGGCGTGCTCGGCACCGACGACACGACGCGTGACACGCGCGGGCTCCTGGCGCAGACGCGCGGGTTGCGCGAAGAAGGACTGAACGCCTGGTGCCACACCGGCGGCTACCACGTGCCACCGGTAACGCTGACCGGCAGCGTGCGCGACGACATCGTGTTTCTCGACCCGGTCATCGGCGTGGGCGAGCTTGCGCTGTCCGACCACCGATCCAGCCAGCCGACGCTCGCCGAACTGCTGCGCATCGTCAGCGATGCGCACGTCGCCGGCATGATCGCGGGCAAAGCCGGCATCGTGCACCTGCATCTCGGCGACGGCGAGCGCGGGCTCGACCTGGTGCGTCGCGCCCTCGAAGAAAGTGAGTTGCCGCCGCGCGTGTTCAACCCGACCCACGTCAACCGCAGGAAAGCGCTTTTCGACGAAGCGCTGGAGCTGGCGAGCAAAGGCTGCACCGTCGACGTCACGGCGTTTCCGGTCGCAGAGGATGAAGATGCGTGGTCCGCGGAAGCGGCGCTCGTCCGCTACTTCGATGCCGGCGCGCCGCCGGATAAACTCACGATCAGCTCCGACGGCGGCGGCTGCCTGCCGGTTTTCGACGAGCAGGGACGCATGCTGGACATGGATATCGGGCGGCCGGCCAGTCTCGCGGACATGCTGAAGCGCGTGCTGGACGATGGCGTACCCCTGGATCGCGCACTGCCGCCCGTCACGAGCAATGTCTCCGATCTTTTGAAACTGCCCGCACACGGTCGCATTCGCGTCGGCGCTTCTGCCGATCTCGTCGTGCTGGACGAGGAGCACTCGGTCAGCGACGTGATGGTGCGCGGTACCTGGCACGTGCGCGGCGGCGTGCAGGAAGTGTTCGGCGAGTTCGAGAAAGCGGCCGAGCGATGAGCCCGTCGAATTCCAATTCACCGGAAAAGCGCGGTTACATCGTTCCGATCGGTGGCGCCGAGGAGAAACTGCACAACCCAGAGATTCTCGATCGCTTTGTGTCGATCTGCGGTGGCAAGCGCGCGCGCATCGCCATCATCCCCACGGCGTCAGAGCTCGAGGACACCGGGCGAAACTACGAAAAACTGTTTCGCAAGCTGGGTATTCGCCACGCGCGCGTTCTTAAAATGCTGACGCGTGATGACTGCCACAACGAGCGATTCATTAATTATGTCGAAAAGTCTGACGGCGTGTTCATGACCGGCGGCAACCAGTTGCGGCTGTCGACCACGCTCGGGGGCACGCCGGTCGCGCAGGCGATCCGACGCTGTAATGCAGCCGGCATGCACGTGGCGGGTACGTCCGCCGGCGCCGCGTTCATGCCGGAGCACATGATCGCCGGCGGCGACGAAGGCAGCACACCGCGCCCGGACCTCGTCACCCTTGCGCCGGGACTGGGCCTGACGAATAACTTCATCATCGACCAGCACTTCAGGCAGCGCGACCGGCTTGGTCGGCTGCTCACCGCACTCGCGTACAATCCGTTTGCCGTCGGTATCGGCCTCGACGAGGACACCGCGGCGTTCATTCGCCCTGGCGACGACCTCGAGGTGGTCGGATCCGGGGGCATTACCATCATCGACCCCACCAATCTGAGTTATTCTTCCATGGACCGCGCGCGGCGCGGTGATCCGGTCAGCCTGATCGACGTCAAACTGCATATACTGATATCCGGCGGCCGTTTCGAGATCCAGTCCAGGCGGGCTTTTGCAGAATAAGAAACACGCCGCGCGCGACCGCGAGACGGAGTGGCAATAATGCGAATACTCAGCACCAACGTTTACGTTGGTCCCAACATCTACGCCCACTTCCCCATGATCCGCCACGAGCTGGACCTGGGCGAACTCGAACACTGGCCGACCGGCCGGCTCGGGCCGGCCTACGTCGATGCACTGCTCGAGGCGCTGCCCGGGCTGCACGATCACGGCTGTTCGTACCGGGAGCCGGGCGGCTTCGTGCGTCGCATGCGCGAGGACGAAGGCACCTGGCTCGGCCACGTGATGGAGCACGTTGCGATCGAGCTGCAAAACGTCGCCGGATCACCGGTCACGTTCGGCCGGACGCGCTCGATCGAGGGCAAGCCGGGGCACTACACGATGGTGTTCCAGTACCTGGACGCGGAAGTCGGTCGCGAGGCCAGCCGGCTGGCACTGGACCTGCTGCACAGCCTGCTGCCGGCCGAGCTGAAGCCGCGCGAGGCGCCGAAGGAAGACTGGGCGTTTTCCGCCGAGCGCGACGAGTTCATTCGCTATGCGCAGGCGCGTGCGTTCGGTCCCAGCACCGCATCGCTGGTCAAGGCGGCCGAGGAGCGCGGCATCCCCTGGATTCGCCTGAATCGCCAGAGCCTGGTGCAGTTCGGCCACGGCCGCTACCAGCAGCGTATCCAGGCGACCACGACCGGGCGCACGAGCAACATCGCGGTCGAACTCGCCTCGGACAAGGAGGAGACGAACTCGATCCTGCGCGACCTCGGGCTGCCGGTGCCGGACCAGCGCCTCGTGCGCGACTCGGCGTCGGCGAAGGCCGCGGCCGAGCGCATCGGCTACCCGGTCGTGCTCAAACCCCTCGCGGGCAATCACGGCCGCGGCGTGTCGATCAACCTGAAAACGCCCGAGGAAATCGAGGTCGCCTTCGACAAGGCGCGCGAGCACGGGCGAAACGTCATCGTCGAGAGCTACATCCAGGGCCTGGATCACCGGCTGCTCGTCGTGAACGGCAAGCTCGTCGCCGCGGCCAAACGCATGCCGGGTCACGTCGTCGGTGACGGCGTGCACACGGTGGAGGAGCTGGTCGACATCGTCAACTCGGACCCGCGCCGCGGCGTCGGCCACGAGAAGGTGCTGACGCGCCTCGAATTCGACCACCAGGCCGACCGGCTGTTGTCGCAGCGCGGCTACGACCGTACGACCATTCCGGCTCGGGACGAGATCGTGTACCTGCGCTCCACGGCCAACCTGTCGACCGGAGGCACCGCAATCGACGTAACCGATGTGATTCATCCCGACAACCGCGAGATGGCGGAGCGGACGATCAAGGCGATCGGGCTCGACATCGGCGGCGTCGACTTCCTGACCACCGACATCACCGAGTCGTATCGCGATACCGGCGGCGGGATCTGCGAAGTCAACGCGGGTCCCGGGTTTCGCATGCACGTCGCGCCGAGCGAGGGCAAGTCGCGCGACGTCGCCGGCCCGGTGCTCGACATGCTGTTCCCGTCGGATACGCCGAGCCGTATTCCGATCGCGTCGATTACCGGCACGAACGGCAAGACGACAACCTCGCGCATGCTCGCGCACATCATGAAGATGTCCGGCTACACGGTCGGCCTGACCTCGACCGACGGTGTGTACATCGACGGCAAGCTCTCCGTGCCCGGCGACATGACCGGCCCGATATCGGCGCGCATGATCCTGCGCGACCCGTCCGTCGACGCGGCGGTGATGGAAACCGCGCGCGGCGGCCTGCTGCGCGGCGGCATGGGTTACCAGACCTGTGACGTCTCCGCCTGCCTGAACATTGCGGCCGACCACCTCGGCTTGCGCGGCATCGACACGCTCGAGCAGCTCGCCGAGGTCAAGCGCGTGCCGGTCGAGATTGCAACCGAAGCCGCGGTCCTCAATGCAGACGACAAGCTCTGCCTGCAGATGGCCGACTACACGAATGCGAAAGTGGTTTGCTACATCACGATGAATCCCGGACATCCGCTGGTCAAACGCCATATCCAGGCCGGTGGCCAGGCGTTCGTGCTCGAGGAGGGCATGAACGGGCACATGATCGCGATTTACGACAAGGAAAGTCACACGCCGCTACTGTGGACGCACCTGATCCCGGCGACGGTCGAAGGGCGGGCCATGCACAACGTGCAGAATGCGATGTTCGCCGCCGCGCTCGCCTACAACCTTGGGACAGGCATCGAGGACATTCGACACGGCCTGCGCACGTTCGACGCCACGTTCTTCCAGGCGCCCGGCCGCATGAACATCTACGACGAACACCCGTTCAAGGTCATCCTCGACTACGCGCACAATCCGGCCGCGGTCCGCGCGATATGCGGCGTCGTCGACCGCTTCGAGGTCGACGGCAAGAAGATCGCGGTCCTGGCGGCGCCCGGCGACCGGCGCGACGAGGATATTCGCGAGATCGCCGCCATCGCGTCATCGCATTTCGATCATTTCATCTGCCGCTGTGACGACAACCGGCGCGGTCGCGGCTTCGACGAAACGGCGCAGATGATGAGGGAAACGCTGCTCGACAACGGCGTCAGCCCCGAGCGCATCGAGATCGTACCCGACGAGCAGGAATCGACGCTGCACGCGCTCCGCATGGCGGAACATGGCGACCTGGTGTTGATACTCGCCGACAACATCAAGCGCACCTGGAAGCAGATCATTTACTTCGACGCCAAAGGCAAGAGCGAAAAGCCGGCGAAGAAGACGCCGGTCTCGGTCGACCTGCCGGATACCGGCGGATTCTCGTTCGACGAAAACCTGGAGATCATCAGCGACGAACGCGGTGTGCGCATCGCACGCGAGGAAGCCGACTAGCAGCGTGTTGAAAAGAGCCTCATGCGGCGCGATACGGCGTCAAGCGCGGCCTCGAAAGCCTCACGTACCGGCGTGTACACTGCGTTTTCTCGGCCACCCTTTCCTTGTCTCGCACTCGCCTGAGACTTCTTCAACAGGCTGCTAGGAACGGGACACGCATGGAGTACCTCGACGCACGTCGGCTGACCGGCCCGAACCTGCTTTCGAGCGACGCGGGCTCGATTCTCGACATCCGCTGCTCGAGCGACGAGGCTGATCGGCTGCTGCCGTTCTGCACGAAAGCGTTGCGCAAAATGCTCGACGCGGTCAACTGGCGGGATTCAGAGATCCATTCGAAACGGCTGCAGGGCGGCGTCAGCATAGCGTACTCGGAGAGGATCGCTGCGCTGTACGCCGCCTCCGAAATCAGCGAGTGGGCATGGCGGGCGTGTGCGGCCGAATTCTGCGACGGCGATCCGGTCGACTTCGACGCGGATGCAAGGGCACTGCGGCAGGAAATCGAGGAAGAGCTGAATCCGCCGCTGCTCGCGCTGGAAGCCGCAGCCCACGAGCATGGCGTCGCCATGCTGTGGGACGACGACGAAGTGTCGCTGGGACACGGCGCCGGATCCGAGACCTGGCCGTTCCGCGACCTGCCGGATCCGGCGGCGCTGTACTGGTCGAAGTACCGCGACGTGCCGGTCGGCATCGTCACCGGCACCAACGGCAAAACCACGACAGCCCGCATCGCGAAACACCTGCTGCAGTCGGCGGGACGAAACGTCGGCGTCAGCTGCACCGACTGGGTTGCCGTCAACGATCGCGTCGTCGATCGTGACGACTGGTCGGGTCCGGGCGGCGCGCGCATGGTGCTGCGCCAGCCCGACGTCGACAGCGCCATCCTGGAAACGGCGCGCGGCGGGCTGCTGCGCCGCGGCCTCGGCGTGCAGCGGGCCGACGCGGCTCTCATCACCAACATCGCCGAGGATCATCTCGGAGATTTCGGCTCGCAGAGCCTCGACGAACTGCTGAACATCAAGTGGGTCGTCAGCCACGCCGTTCGCCACTCGGGACGGCTGGTACTGAACGCCGACGACGAGCGGCTGGTCGCGAAAGCTGCTGACTACGACGGCGAGATCGCGTGGTTCAGCCTCGAGCAGACGAACGAGACCGTGGTGCGGCACGTCGATCGCGGAGGCGTCGCGTTCGTGCTCGCGGACGGCGAACTTGTGCGGCTGAGCGGCAGCGACCGGGTTTCGATTTGTGTCGCTAGCGAGATGCCGATCTCGCTCGGCGGTGCGGCGAGACACAACGTCGCGAACGCGCTCGGCGCTGCCGCGCTGACCGAGCGGCTGGGACTTGCGATGCACGAGATCGGCAGCGGCCTCGTGTCGATGTCGCAGGACGCGAATCCGGGCCGCAGCAACCTGTACCGCGTCGACGGCTTCAGCGTGCTGGTCGATTTCGCACACAACCCGGAAGCGATGCAGGCGCTCTTTGCGATGGCCAAAGCGTTACCTGCACGACGGCGCGCGCTGTGCTTCGCGCAGGCGGGCGACCGCACGGATTCGCAGATTCGGGATCTCGCCGAAAACGCCTGGTCGATGGGGCCGGACCTCTACGTCGTTTCCGAGCTCGACAAGTACCGGCGCGGCCGCGAAGAAGGCGAAGTGTACGGCATCATCAGGAACGAGCTCCTGAGCTGCGGCGCCGACCCGGAGCAGATCCGCCATTACGCCAGCGAACGGGAGTCCTTCGCTGCGGCGCTCGACTGGGCCGAAGCCGGCGACCTCGTCGTGATCCTGGACCTCGGCCGCGAGTCCGGAATCCAGGAAACGCTGCGGGCGCGGTCTGGCACAGGCTGAGGACCGGGGATCCGGTGTTTGCGTCCGAGCGAGTCAAGGGCTTTCCGAGCGAGACGTAAATACCGGATGCCCGGTCCGAGTCAACGCGCGGGTTCGCTCGATACAGTTCCTAAAATCGCGACGCCGTCAGTTCGACGTCCGCGCGCGCCCAGGTGTGATCGAACTGCGCCTGCACGTCGCTCGTGTCCTTGCCCTGCTGACTGCGCGCCTGGATCAGGCCGAACATCGCCCAGCCGTTGTGCGGGTACTGTTCCAGGTCCCTGACGTAGACAGCCTCGGCGCCGGCCGCATCGCCGGCGGCCAGCAGCGCCTTGCCCAGATTGTGTCGCGTCGGGTAGTACCAGAACGGCGGCTCGGTATACGGTAGTTCGTCCTGCGTCTCGACCGCGGCCGTGAAGTGGTCGATGGCGTCGTCGTAGCGTTTTTCCGTCATCGCGATCTCGCCCTTCACGAGCGAGTCGGCGATCGACAGCAGCATCGTCGCCGGGTAGTAGATCGAATCGAGGAAAACGACATCGGTCTCGTTCTTCAACGGCACGAGTTTCGCGTGTTCTTCGCGGGCCGCATCAACGTCGCCTTGCTTCGCGTGCGCGGTTGCGCGGGCGTAGTGCCAGATGGCCGTCGAGTATTCGAGGTGCGCGGGCGGCGCCGGTTCTGCGAGCACGTCGTCCCAGCGACCGAACTGCACGAGGGCGAGCAGCGGGATCGTGTTGAAGAACTCGACGCCGGGAAATTCCTCGATCATTTCCAGGCGGACGTTTTTTGCGACCTTGCGCGCCGCCTCGATCGAGACTGCGCTGCGGCCCTCCATGCTGGATGCGGCCCACAGGAAGTGGATGTTGTGCGGGTAATAGGCGGCCGGGTAGAAGCCCTGCGCGTTGCAGGCCGCGATGTAGGCCTCGTCGACCG
>CALKYK010000381.1 GCA_938003715.1 uncultured Gammaproteobacteria bacterium | reverse complement strand
CCCTGACATCGCCAGCCACCCGATGTCTCCTCTCCCGGGGTCTTGCCGGACGCGCCTATTTGCCCTTCTCGCCCTCGATCTTCAACGTGCAGCGCAAGTCGGGTGACCGACCTGCTTCTGCCGAACGCGCCCGGTCGTTGCGGCAGGAATATCGTGTCCTTGTTCTCCAGGCGTTCCGCAGGTACAACCCGGTTGTTTGCCGGATTGTCCATATCGATGTACTGCGTTTCGATGAGCTGGAATACGAAACCGTGCAAGTGAAAATTGTGGTGCCCCGCGGTCATGTTATTGACTTCGATCATACGGTAGTCGCCTACCCTCGCCGTCGGGGCATCCGCCGGCGTTACGGCATCGAATGGCAGCGGCATTCCGTTTTTCATTTGAGCAAAAAACACGATGTTGCCGTTCGCATCCGGTGGCATGTGACCGAACATGACGGGTAATCGGGGTGCAGTCGTGGCATCAATCGGCGTAATACTGGTCAGGTGTTTCGGTGGAATGTACTCGTGATTTACCCTGCCCCTGCCGTGGTACGTACTCACCTCCAACAAGGTTTCAGGCGGCCGGTGACCGTCATTGTGCAGGTGCCCGAGTGCGATGGAACCATCCGGATTGTACATTGCCGTATGGCGGCCACGCGCTACATCATGCCATTCGAGTTAGAATGTCGGACCATGTGGTGTAAAGACTATGTCCGCTCTTTCACCTGGCGTCAGCAATACACATTTGGACAAATCCGGGTCCGATATCATGTGCGGCGAACCCATTCCTCCACCGTGGCCGTGGCCGTCCGGATGGACCATTCCGATCGGGTTTATCTCGATAGGTGTCTCCACCAACCCCGAATCGCCGCCGATGCGCCAAAGGCGATGGTCCGGCACCGAGAGCCGCATGAATCGCGTGTTCGACGCATTGATCAGTCGCAACCTGTGCGGTACGCCTTCGGCCAGTCGTGCTCGTGCCGCAGCCCTGCCATTTACAAGAAGTACGTTCCCTTCACGACCATTCGCCTGGATGACCGCGTTTTCAAGCGGATCCGAAGGAAACGCTTCTGCTATCTGGCCATGCTCATCGAGGAGCACATCGTCCAGAATCAACAGGCTTTCGTGCAATGGCAGACCGAGTTCACGGTCCAACTCCGGATCGCGAACAACCAGTGCGCCGTACAGTCCTTTTTCGACCTGCTCGTTCGACCGAACGTGCGGGTGGTACCAGAATGTGCTGGCTCGCAGGAGTGGAAATTCGTAACGAAAATACCCGCCTCTCGGTACCGGATTCTGCGAAATGTGACTCCCATCCATATTCGAAGGAAGCTCGAGGCCGTGCCAGTGAATCGTTGATTCTTCGGGCAGGAAATTGAAAAAGTGCACAATCAGCGTATCGCCGATTCTTGCATTGATTGTCGGCCCGGGAATCCCGCCGTTGTACGTCCAGACTCTTGTACGCTTGTGCCCGTCTCCGAAATTCAGTTTGCGTGGATACGCGACGATTACGACTTCGACTGTGTCCGGCGACGGATTGAAATCATGAGCAGCACGAGGCTGGATTTCGCCGACCCACTGCGAATGCCTTGCATCTGCGATCGGTGCCAGACAAAAACAACTGAGAATAAAAATGGGCAGCCACGAACGCATAAGTAAATCCCCTCGATAGTCGATTGTTATTTTGCTCAGTTGTTTCAATGAGCGTTGTTGAAAACCAGAATAGCAGTTCGACAGCGATACACAAATAACGCCGTTCGTAACCGGATTTACCGTCGGCCGAATTTACAGATTGTCTTGCGGCTTTGTCGTACTTGTAAATCTGCTCGACACGAATGAGCAGGATTACAGCTGGCAGTGAGTCAATGAGAATTCAGTTCTTGTTATTTACTCGGCTGGTGAAGCGATCCGCGATCCAGGAAATTATTAGCTCAACGAGTTCGTTTCGATGTTTGACCATCGGATAGGTATGGTTCGCTGAAGGATAAAATACTTCGGTCAGCCAGACCTTGCTGGTTCTGTTCTTCAGATTTTTTCGCAATTGCCCCTGGTAGCAGTAATACTCCTTCACACCACCTGTAAACACACACAACGCATGGCCATCGCGTTCAAAGAGCGCACCAAATGCTGTCCTGGCATCATCCACTGTCGATAAATTCCGGATACCCGCCAGTTCTTCAAACTCGACATTGCGGTTGTCACCGCTCCCGCTTGATTTGGCTGTCAGTCGCTTTAGCCGGCTTTTTATAATGTTGCCGAGCCGAACCGGGTCGAGGATTCTTTGTCCGTAGTAGGCAATGTAGTACCAGGGTGTACGTGCGGCGAATCCGTCCAGGAGAACGATTCCCTTGACGAAGGCGTTGTGTCGCGCAAGTTCAAGCGCGTCGTCGGCACCGGAACAAAGACCTACGAGAACTACGTTATCGACACCCTGTGAACCGGCCAGAAACTCCCGCACGATGGCCAACTCCGCCTGAATGGTCTCTCCAGCAGTCATGCCCTCACTCCTGCTGCTGTCACCGCGACCGGCCTGGTCGATGCGAAAACTCATGATGCCGATGCGGGCCAGCGCCCGGGCAAGGTCGACATGCAGCCGAAACGGACCCACCCTGTGCAGCAGCCCGGAACTCAGCATGACGACCGCGGTTCGTTCACCAGCATCGGTCAGTTCTTGAGGGACATTCAGGATGCCCATTATCTGGGGGTTGGTTCCGATGAGATGGGCCGATTCGCTCATTGCAGGCATTTCCTTAACCATTCTGCTATTTGCGGTGCCTGCAAGGCGCTTTCACTGGGCGTCGCCCAGTCGCAATCATCGTTGATGACGGTTGATTCGAATGTCGTTGCCGCGTCGTCGATTCGTCGAATCAGCTGCTCGTCGACATACTGGCTGCTCGAGAAAATCATCTGTACATGCCCGATATTCTCCAACCGGACTTCATTCAGGTCGATTCCATGCAGCTGATTCTCGAAGTCATCGTTTCGTCGAAATCCTGCCAATTCTCCCGGTAATGCCTGCAGCACTTTGCGTGTCCGCACGTCGCTGCCGGCGAGCAGGCGCGCATGCGACTCGTGAAGCTGATGCAAATAGTCGCGCCCGCTGACGATTGCGTCGAAAAGTACCAGATCGGTTTTTTGCCCGAGTTCTCCGCTCGAAGCAGCATGAAGGGCGAGCGTCGCACCCAGCCGGGTGCCGAAGACCTTCAACGTGTCACACCCGGATACATCACGCAGCTCCCGCGCAGCCACCGAGATGTCGCTCATCCAGCGCTCCGGTCCGGTATCGGCCCACGTTCCCGACGAATCTCCCGTCCCGAAATAGTCGAATCGCATCGCATGGAATCCCTGCTGTGACCAAGACTCAGCGACTTTCCGGAAATACCGGTAGGTACGGAAATATTCGGAAAAGACCGGCGCGCAGAACAATATCGCCCTGCGCGAGAAAACATCGCTCGCGGGGTGATATACGGCGAACAGTCGATCGCCTTGCGATTCGAAATAAAAAGGTTCCATATGGTTACAGACTACTCGGAATCGAGCATGAAAGCAGACGTACCTGCCAGGGCGTTCCGACGCGGCGGGTCAGGTTACATTACTCTTGTACTGATTCTCCGTTTCATTTGATTCCGGCGTCATTCGAGCGCCACTTTTATCAAGAATGTCGGCAAGTTCGGAAAGTGTTTGCATTACGATCATTCGCGCTGTCAGCCGGTAGCCTGTACGCCGTTCAACTTCGGAAATCACTTTCATCGCCACCAGTGAATGGCCGCCGATCTCGAAAAAGTTGTCATCGCGCGCTATATCGGATCGGCCTATTACGTCCTCCCACACCTTTGCCATTAACTTTTCCGTCTCTCCAGTGGGCTTCGGCTTGTCCGACGAGGGTGCAGAAGTCAGCGGATTGGGCAATCGCTTCCTATCGACCTTTTCATTTGCAGTCATCGGCAAGTCGCGTAATTCGACAAAATGTTGTGGAATCATGTAATCGGGCAGTTTCTGTCGAAGACTCTTGCGAAATTTGACGCCGGAAACACTGCTTCCGCGACGGGGGACGACGTACGCTACCAGTCGTATGTCACCGGGGGCCGCTTCCCAGGTAACGACCGCGGCATTTTTGCAATCGCCATGTTCGAGCAGGATACTCTCGATTTCCTCGAGCTCGATTCTGAATCCGCGAAGCTTGACCTGTCGATCATTCCTGCCCAGATGCAGCAACTGGCCGTCCGACCGCCAGCGCACTGTATCGCCGGTTCTGTACAGCCTGTCATTCGGGCCACCGTACGGATCGCGGATGAACTTCTCTTCATTCAGAGCCGGTTGGTTGATATAACCGTCCGCGACACTATCACCGCCGATAAATAGTTCGCCTGGAATCCCTATCGGCACCGGCTGCAGGTTTGAGTCCAGGTTCCTTACAACGGTGTTGCCGATTGGCCGGCCGATCGTTATTTCGCTTTCCGGCGAATCGATTCTTGAAACAGTTGACCAAACTGTGGTTTCCGTCGGGCCGTACATATTCCAGAGCTCGCCACAACGGCCGTGCAACCTGGCCGCGAGGTCTTTTGGCAGCGGCTCTCCGCCTGACAGGATTCGCAAATGCGGACCACCGGACCATCCGGCGTCGACGAGCAATCGGGGCATCGACGGCGTTTGCTGCAGTACAGTTAGGTTGCAGCAGGTAATTTCTTCCGCCAGTGCTTTGCCGTCGGAAGTGATCTCGCGTGGGATGAGGTGCACCTGCGCCCCTGAAATCAGAGGCAAAAACAACTCCAGAATGGATATGTCGAAGGAAATCGTTGTAACAGCTGCCAGGATGTCGCCCTCTCCGAGACCGGGAGTTTCCTGCATGGACGACAGGAAGTTCTTGACAGCCCGATGGGAGACTTTTACCCCTTTCGGTTTGCCCGTTGACCCCGATGTATAGATGACATAGGCCGTTGACTCGGGCTCGACGGTCCCGACACCGATGTTCGATGGCGAATCCGGGATACTGGCTACGTCCTCCGGCAGCCCGATGACCGGCACGCCGGCCTCGGCAAATCGGCCTACCTTGTCCGGGTCAGCAATGATGACGGCGGCACCCGAGTCACGAACCATGAAGAGCAGGCGCTCGTCCGGAAACGCGGGATCGAGCGGCAAATAGGCGGCGCCGTGTCGCCAGACGCCGGCGAGTGCCGAGATCATCCAGGGCTTTCTGTCCGCACACACGGCGACAAATCGGTCCGTCGGTATGTCGCTGGCCTCGAGCAGTTGCCGAATATGTTCGGATTGCGCATCGAACTGCGCGTAGCTGTAACTGCCGGATGGAGACGAGACAGCGATGCGATCCGAATTGGCCCTGGCCACCTGTTCGAGCAGGTACGGGACCGGTGTCGGATCGTAGGGTCTTTTTGCAGATCCCCAGGTTACCAGCAGCTGATTCTTTTCATCTTCAGTCAGTACATCCAGCTCGTCGACCCTCGCCTCCGGCTGCCGAATTGCGCTCGACACAATCGATTCGTAGTGTGTCGTCAGTCGCGACACGGTGTCGGCCAAAAAGAGGTCGCGATTGTATTCGACGAGACCACGAATTTTTTCTCCGTCGTCCCATAGCCAGAAACTGAGATCGAGCTTGGCGCCGCCGTTGTGCACAGGTAAGGATTCGACCGTCAGACCCGCAAGTTCAAGCACCATCGGCGCTTCCTGGAACGTAAACCAGGTCTGCAACATCGGATTGTATGCAGGATCACGATCGTGAGCGACCTGCTGTACGATGCGCTCGAACGGTGTGTCCTGGTAACGCTGCGCGCTGATCACCGAGGACTTGACGACTTCCAACAGCTCGAAAAACGAAGAGTGACCACTGACCGTCGTGCCAATGGGAAGGAGGTTCATGAACAATCCCACTACACCTTCCAATTCCTCCGTCACCCGGTTTGCAAAAGGACATCCGACGGTAATGTCGCTTTGACGAGTGTAACGAAAGAACAAGACCTTGAGCGCTGCCAACAGCAGTACGAATGGAGAAATCCTAGCGTTCTTGCAGAATCGGCGACACTCTTCCGACACGCCGGGCGAAAACTCGAATGGAATCTCGGCCCCGCTGAAAGTTTGCGCGGGTGGTCGTGGGAAATCCGTTGGCAATGGAAGGATGCCGGCCCTGTTCTCGAATTCCCTGCTCCAGTAGCTCAGACGTTCCTCCAGCGCATCACCCTGGATCGTGTCCAGCTGCCATATCGTGAAGTCGGCATATTGAATCTCCTCACGAGGCGTTGGTGGGCTGCTACCAGCGATCAACGCGGCATAGATATCCTCCAGCTCGCGTTTTAGCCGCAGTACGGCGATGTGATCGACCGCGATGTGATGAAAGCTGAGTAAAAGAACGGAATCAAGCTCGTCAATAACGAGCAGGCGTGCACGAACCATCAGGTCATTCTGCAAATCAAAGGGCGAACGCGCTTCGTCATCAATGCTTTGCCTGATGACGGCTTCCACTGAATCGCATGTATCGGGCGAGACTTTGACTATGTCGAACGACACCTTCCGTGAAGGCCGAATGATCTGGCGTGGCTCTCCTTCGAGTTGTACGAAATTGGTTCGGAGTGGTTCGAAACGATTTACGAGTTCCTGCAGCGCACGTCGCAATGCTTCAACATCGAGCCTGCCCGAGTACCGAAACGCGAAAGGAATATTGTAGGCGGTGCTTTCGGGATCCATCTCATGTAGATACCAAAGCTGCGACTGTCCATAGGACATCGGGAATGCATAGGAGTCGGTGCCTGTTTCGTCCGTCATAGCCAGTGGATATGCCTAAATGCGTCCTATCGAATCCGAACTGACACGGTATTGATCACGGTCAATTCGCTTGATCGCCGGGATATCCGAAGTTGTGGCGCCCAAATCGACGAGCTTCGACCATTCCCGAACGGTCAGTTGATCGAACACCTTGTCCAACGGCAACGCCCATCCATGGTCGCGACGGATCTTCGAAACGATTTGCGTCAACAGGAGCGAATGACCTCCCAGTTCGAAGAAGTTGTCCAGCACTCCAATGCCGCCGATACCAAGTGCCTTTTCCCAGGTCCTGACGATAGCCCGCTCAGTGTCGTTTGCGGCTTCTGCAAATTCGGAGGACAGCTCGGGGCGCGCCAGCAACTGCATACTGTCTTCGCCTTCTTCTTCCTGTTCGTCCGCAGACGACAGGCTGTCGCGCAAGCGTTGAATCGTCGCATCCAGATCCTGCGGGCAGACGATGACGTGCTCGACACCGACGTCTGCGGAAACCAGGCGGAACAGGCACTCGAGGCCTTCCTGCGGCGTAATCGACGGTCCGGACGGATCAGGCCCGTTCAGCGGCCGCTTCGCGCGATCGGTGACTGTCGCTTTCTCCATGTTCAGCTTGTCTGCGGCGACGCGACGCACGGCAAACCCGTGAATTTCCACCAGCTTGTCGCCGCGTTCCGACAGGATGTCGATGTCGGTTATCGATAACCCGTCCTCGCCCGACCCCGAAATCGAAATCCTGCTGAAAACCGACGGCCGCAGGCGTTCCCATAGCCGAATGCTCTGAACCCGGAATGGCACGATTCCACCATTGCCGTCGCCGTCGCTCGCCAGCAATTCGGGCGCGCCGCCTGTCGCGATGTCCAGCATTGCGGGATGCCACGGCGCGGCCTGCAAATCCGGGTGAAAGTCCGGATCGAGTTTGATAGCGAGATCGGCCGAGTCCTTCCGCACTGTCTTGCCCGCAAGGCAGCGCCAGCGTGGCCCGAAAGTGAGCAGGTCGTTGGTCACGTCCTCGACCGCGTCGCTGATATGCGAATGCCACGCGCGATCGGCGTTCGATTGCGGTCGGTCGGAGGGCGACAGGCAATTTACCCTGGCGTGCGCGTGCTCCAGCGGTTCGTCTCTGGAATCCGTCCAGCTGAATATCGTGACTTCGGCTTCCGCGGAGCCTCTGGCGTGCTTCAATTCGCAATGAAAAACTCTCGACTCACCGCGTTGCAGTTCCATCGGCACGGCGAATATCAGGTCCTCGATCTCGATGGCCGCTGCCCCGAACACCAGCCGGTGCGCATGCGCGATCAATTCGATATATGCCGTGCCCGGAAGAATTGCCGTGCCGTTTTTCAGCCGATGTTCGTCCAGATACCAGGTATTGTCCGTGCTCAGGATTGCAAACAGGTTCGTACACTGTTCGCCGCCGCCAGTGAGGCGGAAAAGTTCGTCATTTATCGGGCGCAGACCGGCGGACAACGACGTCGGAATCCGCCGTGCCAGCTCCGAACGGACGGACATGCCGATCTCGCTCCAGGCACTCCAGCCGATCGTAATGCACTTTCGCGCTCCCGATGCAGGACGAGAGCCGGCGTAAGCATCGAGAAATGCGTTCGCCGCCGCATAGTCGAACTGCCCGGGCAGTCCGGCGTTGGCGCTTATCGACGAAAAGTTGACCTGAAAGTCCGGGCTGCACCCCGCCAGCGAACGTTCCAGCGCGAGTGTTCCCAGGACCTTGGGTGAGATGACCTTGCTGGCTGCCTCCCGCGACTTCAGCGCGACCAGCGAATCGTCCAGGACGCCCGCAGTATGAAAGATGCCGTCGATTGACCCGAATCGTTGCCTGGCAATCTGTAAAGCGTCGTGCAGTCGCCGCTCGTCGGCGATGTCCACCTCGACACGATGCACCGTGGCACCGGCGGCCTCCAAATATTCCACGAATTCGTCATTCGCATGCCGGCGGAGATCAACGTCCTCCTGGCTGCGATTGACGAGGATGAGATTGGCCCGATAGTCGCGTGCAAGGGCTTCGGCGATGCGGCGGGCAATTCCGCCGAATGCGCCTGTAATAAGGTAGGTGCCGTTTTGCGCGAGCCCCCCGTTTGCGGCCGCCGCCGGCAGTGCAACCGGGTCAAATCGACTCGTGTACTTGTTGCCATTGCGATAGGCACACGATTCGGAAACCCGGGTAGCCCAGGCTTCCCTGTACACGATATCGACCGCGTCATTTGGTGTGTTCGTGACAACGTCAGCGACCTGGTCGACCAGGCCGACATCGAGGTTCGTGATTTCGTTGCGCAGTACCCGGGCGGCACCAAGCATCATCGCATTCAGCGGCTCTGTCGATTCGTCCCGTACCCGGAAGACACCGGTCGATGCGATGACGAAGCGCATCTCGTGCTGCGCAAATCGCGATTGTATCGCCTTGGCCAGCGCCAGCGTGCTGAAAAAGCCCCGGTCCAGGCGGCTTTCGACATCCGCATTTTCCGATCTGTTCGCCACAGGATTCAAAGTCCAGGCGTGTATGACGAGGTCGGGAGGTGAATCGTCGGCCGCAAATATCTGCTCGTAATGCGATTCCTCGGCAGGATCGATGGTTACCGTACCGTCTCCGGCAAGCTCGAATGTTTGCCCCGGCTTGACCACGGTCACGCGGCCACCGGCCTCGTTCAGCTTTCGAACCAGGGCGGAGCCGACCGGGGAGTCGTCGGAAAAAACGACGACATGGTCGAACGAGACGTCACTCGAAGGCTGCGCCGGCCACTGCCGCTGCCAGTTTTCGACGTAGATCCATTCTTCGATCGGCAGCGTTGCTGCGGTTGCTGCTGGTCGCTCTGCGATTGCCCTCGGTTCCAGCCAGCACTTGTGCTTCTCGAATGCGTAACCGGGGACCTGTACGCGTCGCGCGGCCGTACCCTGCCGGACCGCGTGCCATTCGACCCGCAGGCCCGCAGACCAGAGCGAGCCTACTGCTGTGAGGAGCGACTTCGTGGACGGACTGTCGTCTTTCGCAGCCGGAATCGTGGCGATAAATCTGTGCTGTGACGCATCGGGCACCGAGAGTTCGGCGAGTCCGCAAAAAGTATTGCCGGGTCCGATCTCGACGAACGCAGCAGGCCGATCGCCGCAAATTGTCCTGATTCCATCGCAAAACCTTACCGCGCTTCTCAGGTGGCTGGCCCAGTAGTCCGGCGCGCTCGCTTCACTGTCCGTTATCCACGTCCCGGTGACATTGGAAACGAAGCGCATACCGGGCGCTGCGGGTCCGGCTTCCGCCACGGCCTTCTCGAATGCCCCGAGAATCGGATCCAGCATCGAGGAATGAAAGGCGTGCGAGGTATGCAAAGCTCGGACCGGGTACCCCCGTTCCTGGACCGCGTCAGCCGCAGACTGGATTTCGTCATTCGGACCCGACAGTACCGTAACCCCTGGAGCGTTCAGCCCGGCGAGGCACACATTGCCGCGAACCAGGTCTTCGATGTCCTCGATCGAAGTCGACACGGCGATCATCGACCCCCTGGGCAGGTCTGCAATCAACCGTCCACGGGTGCAAATCAGGCGAACGGCACTTCTGAGATCGAAAACCCCTGCCAGCGTTGCGGCGACGTACTCGCCGAGCGAGTGACCGATCATTGCGTTCTGCTCGAAGCCGAACGAATTCATCAGGCGTGCCAGCGAATATTCGAGTATGAACATTGCCGGCTGGGTCAACGACGTGTCGGTCAGTGACGCAGCAGCATCCGCGTCATCCCTCCGCGCAAAAAGAGCTCTTTTGAGCTCGTCGCGCAGGCCGTCGTCAACGTATCCCAGGCACTCGTCGACCGACTGGCGATATTCCGCGTATTTCCGGTAAAGCTCGCTGGCCATCCCCGGGTATTGCGAGCCCTGCCCGGAAAACAGGAAGACCAGCTCCTCGACCGTTCCGAAACCGGCTGCGCCCGGGGGGCTCGGACGGGATAGCGCGCGAGCGACGTCCTCGACAGAATCACCGACGACGAACTTTCTTTTTTCAAACTCTACCCTGCCTTCCTGCAACGTGAATGCAACGTCAGCGAGATTCAGGGCGTCGGAATTCTCCAGGAATTCGATGAAATCGCCCTGCCACGTTTTCAGCGAGCCTGCTGACTTCGCCGAGTAAGGCAGCAGCACCATTTCGCTGTCGCCGGATCGACGCAGGTCCGCTATCGGCGGTTCACAGAGTATTGCGTGGGCATTGGTGCCGCCCACGCCGAGTGAACTGACGCCGGCTATTCGCGGAGACCCGGTCGGGTTCCAGTCTCTCAATGCGGCATTGACGAAAAAAGGACTCGCGGCAAAGTCGATTTCGGGATTGGCTTCCTCGTAATGTAGCGATGCCGGAATCTTGCCGTCACGTACGCAACAGACCGCCTTGATCAAGCTGGCTACACCGGCAGCGGTATCGAGATGCCCGATGTTCGTCTTGACCGATCCGATCGCACAGTACTGCTTCTTCGACGTTTGCCCGAAGGCCTGAGTCAGAGCCGCTATCTCTATGGGATCACCGATTTTCGTGCCGGTGCCATGGGTTTCGAAATACCCGATATTCTCTGGCTCCACTCCCGCCAGAGCAATTGCCTCGGCTATCGCATTGGCCTGGAAGTCAACCGACGGGGCCATGTACCCCGCCTTCTCGGAGCCGTCGTTGTTCACGGCCGAACCCAGAATGACGGCGTGTACGGTGTCACCGTCTTCCAGCGCATCTTCGAGACGACGCAAAACCACTGTGGCACAACCGCTGCCGAATGCGGTGCCCGTCGACCTGGCGTCGAAAGCCCGGCAGCGCCCGTCATTCGATCGCACCTCTTCCTCCCTGTACAGGTATCCGACCCCGTGCGGAACGTCGATCGTCGACCCGCCGGCAATTGCTATGTCGGATTCGTTGCTCAACAAACTTTGCACCGCCAGGTGTACGGCGACGAGGGAAGACGAGCAGGCAGTTTGGACCGTGAGACTGGGACCATGGGTGTTCAATGCGAAAGACGCGCGAGTAGCGAGAAAGTCCTTGTCGTTGGAGAGGTGCCGCACTTGAAACTCGCCCATGTCCGACACCATCTGCCGGTGTGACATCACGTTGCGAATCAGGTACCAGGGCATGCCGGCGGAAGCGAATATGCCTATTGCACCATTCACGTCCGATGGACGATGACCGGAATTTTCAAGCCCGAGCCATGTGCACTCCAGAAACTTCCGGTGCTGTGGATCCATTACAGCGGCATCGCGAGGCGATACACCGAAAAATCCGTAGTCGAACTCCTCGAGACCATCCAGCTCGATTGCAGCCTTGACATAGTGCGGATGATTCAGGAGTTCAGTCGGCACCCCGCGAGAAATCAGTTCGTCGTCACTTAAGTCACGCACGGCCTCGATCGAATTGCAGAGGTTTTGCCAATACTGGTTCGTCGACGAAGCACCGGGAAACATGCAGTGCATGCCGATGACGGCTATTCCGTTCTCGAGATCCAGGTCATCCGTGACGTCAGACACGGAGGGTTTCCTCGTGCACGGCTGCAGCGGTCCGACTGACTCGCTGCGACAGCACACTGTGCCCCACGAGTCGGGAATGCGCGCCCGGTGGTGACGAACTTGACTTTGGATTAATTGCGAGCCATTCGCCCGCAGTCGTGACCAAAGGCAGAAGCCCGTAATTCGACACGACGACGCGCGCCGGTACTGACAGGATAATTCGGTCGGCGTTCATCGGGTGTGCAGATTCTCTGTGTTTATTGTGCTTCTTATGACAGACGTCACGGACCCGATCCCAAGGTCAAGTAGCCCGAGCTTCCTGGTTTTTCGAATTCACTGCCCGACGGTTGATAGGCGTCGAGGCTTTTGACAGAATTCGGCAGGCCTTATCAGTTGAATATCATAACGTTATACGCCTAATAATAGTCCGATTCGAGGCAAAACTGTTAACTGTTTCACAGTTTCCTTTATGCACTATCGCACCCTGTAGCGCATCCGCCGGCCATCGCCTATTGTCTCCGGCCGGCCCTCGCGTTCGGGCCGGCTCCGGACCGTCCGGACACCCGCGCCGACGGCCATGACCACAGGTTTTTTCAAGATGACTCGTCTGCTCTGGTTGATTAATCGGCTTCGTTCCATGTCCGGACGGGAAATTTTCTGGCGCCTCGGGGGCGCGATTACGGCATTGTTCGACGTCGTCAGGGTCGCTTTCGGGTGGGCGCCTGCTGTGGGCGACGTCAATACCGTTACCCACGACCGGTTTGATCCGGATTTCACCGTCGCGCCGCCGGGTACGGTCGCCGGGCACTTTGCGCGAATGCCAGAATCGATCGATTCCGACTCGCTGCTTGCGTCCGCCAGGATGGCCCTGGAGAACAGGATTTCGTTCTTCGATCTGGAAAACCAGTTCCTGGGCGATCCAATCGACTGGCACCGTGATTTTTCATCGGGTACTCGAGGGCCAGTCCGGCATATCGCCTTCACGGACTATCGCGACTTCACCACTTTCGGCGATTGCAAGTACGTCTGGGAACCGAATCGGCATCATCAGCTGGTACTGCTCGCACAAGCCTACTATCTGACCGGCGACGCCGCTTATGCGAAAAAAGTCGTCGAAATCATGCTTCACTGGATCGAGGAAAATCCATTCCTGGTGGGTATGAACTGGAAAAGCCCGCTCGAACTGGGCATCCGACTCATCAACTGGGTATGGGCAATCGACCTCATACGTTCGTCGAACGTACTCGATGCTGCATCCTGGCGCTCGATCGTCGAAACGGCTTACAGAATGACCTGGGAAATCAATCGCAAATATTCCCGTGGCAGCTCCGCAAACAATCACCTGATCGGCGAGGCGGCCGGCGTATTCGTATCGACCAGCTATTTTCAATTTTTCCCACAGGCGCGGGAATGGCAACAGCGGAGCAAGGCGATCCTGGAATCTGAATTGGTCGCACAGACGTACGCCGACGGCTGCACCCGGGAACACGCTTTCGGTTATCAACTTTTCGTCATGCAGTTCTATTCCATCGCCAGGATCGTCGCGGACCGCACCAACGATCCGTTTTCGGCTCGAGCGACGTCGCGATTGCACGAGATGTATCGATTCACCGCCGACATTTGCGCGGATACCGGGAACCTGCCGTTGCTTGGCGACTCCGACGACGGCTATGTCCTGGACCTGGGTGATCGCCCTTCCGCGCCGCTCGGATTGATTTCGGTCGGGGCGCAACTGTTCGATGACGATTCGCTACTGATGGATCGGTCCGCATCGGCGTGGTGGTACTTCGGTTCGAGCATCGGCGACGTCAGTGAATCGAACAACTCGCGTACGAGCCGCGCCTACGAGGATTCCGGATACTTCCTGCTTCGGAGCCACTCGCCGAAATCAGGCCATCGCATGTCCGTGCTTTTTGATTGTGCCCCGCTGGGCTTCGGCCCGATCGCGGCT